>JALYXK010000306.1 GCA_030947145.1 Actinomycetota bacterium | reverse complement strand
GCCGAGCCCGACCGGGCCGGCGGCGCGCTGCGCTACCGCGGGGTCGACATCGAGGATCTCGTGGGCACCGTGCCGTTCGAGCAGGTCTGGGGACTGCTGGTCGACGGCCAACTGCGGCCCGGGCTGCCCCCCGCCGAGCCGCACCCGCTGAGCGTGCATTCCGGCAACCCGCGGGCCGATGTTCAGGCTGCCCTGGCCATGCTCGGCCCGCAGTGGGGATTCGGCGAGCTGATCGACATCTCCGACGAGGAGGCGCGCGACGACCTGGCCCGCGCGTCGGTGATGGCGCTGTCCTTCGTGGCGCAGTCGGCCCGCGGGATCGGCAAGCCGCCCGTCTCCCAGCGGGTGATCGACGTGGCATCCTCGATCCCCGAGCGCTTCCTGCTGCGCTGGCGCGGCGAGGCCGATCCGCGGCACGTCAAGGCGATCGACGCCTACTGGAACTCGGCCGCCGAGCACGGAATGAACGCATCGACCTTCACCGCGCGGGTGGTGGCCTCCACCGGGGCCGATGTCGCCGCCGCGCTGTCGGCGGCGGTCGGCGCGCTCTCCGGCCCGCTGCACGGTGGCGCGCCCTCCCGCGTGCTGAAGATGCTCGACGACGTCGAGCAGGTCGGCGACGCCGACAGGTACGTCAAGGACCTGCTCGACCGCGGCGAGCGGCTGATGGGCTTCGGCCACCGGGTGTACCGGGCCGAGGACCCGCGGGCCCGCGTGCTGCGGCGCACTGCCCGCGAGATCGGCGCCCGGCGCGCCGAGGTCGCCGAGGCGCTGGAGACTGCGGCGCTGGCGGAGTTGCACGCGCGCAAGCCCGATCGCGTCCTGGCCACCAACGTCGAGTTCTGGTCGGCGGTTGTGCTCGACTTCGCCGAGGTCCCGCCCGAGCTGTTCACGCCGATGTTCACCTGCGCGCGGACGGCCGGCTGGTCGGCCCACATCCTGGAGCAGAAGCGCGAGGGACGGTTGATTCGCCCGACCGCCAAGTACGTGGGTCCAGGCCCGCGGCCGTTATCGGATCTGCAGGACTGAGGGTTCGGCGCTCCGGGCGTATGCTCGAAGCGCCACCGCATGACCCCAGACCGTCATCTCGATCCAGAGGCGCTCGGCGATCATGTCGACCGCCTGTTCCGCGCCGCCTGGAGCCTATGCGGCTCCCGCGAGGCGGCCGAGGACCTCGTCCAGGAGACCTTCGCGCTCGTGCTGCGCAAGCCGCGGCTGCTGCACTCCGACGATGACATCGGCTACCTGCTGCGGGTGCTGCGGAACACCTACTTCAGCCAGCGCCGGGCCGCCGCCCGGCGGCCGCAGACCCAGGCCCTGCCCGACGACCTCGATCTGGTCGAGGATCGTGGCGCCGTCCAGCCCGAGGCCAGGCTCGAGGCGGCCGAGTTGTACGCCACGATCTCCGCGCTGCCCGACGACTTCCGGGACGCGCTGATCGCCATCGACGTGGTGGGGCTGTCCTACCGCGAGGCGGCGCGCGCCCTGCACGTCCGCGAGGCGACGGTCACCACCCGGCTGCACCGCGCCCGCCAGCGGGTGGCCAAGTCGATGCAGTCCGAATCCGGGCCGCCGGCAGCCCCCCCGCGACCCCAAGCCCGGTCGGGCCGCCCGCCGGGGGCCTAGCCCGCCGCCCGCCAAGCGGCGAGCTGCTGCAGCACGGTCGTGGAAACGCCGGGGCCGGAGAGCACACACGTGTGCCCGGAGCGGCGCCAGGTGACCACGATCCGCCCGTTCAGGGTCAGGGTGCGGAGCACGGTTCCGTGCAGCTTGCTCACCCGGGCGCTGGGGGCCGCGAGCGCGGGAGCGCCGACGATCGTGTAGGCGAGGCGCTGGCCGTGCCAGTTCTCGTAGAAGACCGTCGTGGTGCTCCGGCCGCCGATCAGGTCGCTGCGCTGGCCGATCGCCTTCCAGCCGAAACGCCTGGTCCAGTCCGGGAAGTAGACGTGGTCGACCTTCGCGCCGAGCTTCACCCCCGGCGCGTCCGGGTCGGGTACCGGCGCCGGGGAGGCCGCTCCGAGCCCGGCCAGGGCGGCCGCCTGGCTGATCGAAGGCCCGCCGGGGGTACCGGAGGGCAGCACCAGCACCAGCGCCAGGACCACGACGGCCAGCGCGCCGGCCAGTCCGCCCGCATAGCTGGCCCGACGTCGCGCCCGCGCCGGGCGACTCGGGCGGACCGCGTCGATCCCCGCTCGCAGCCGCTCGGGCGCCCGCTCGGCGCGCGTCTGGTGCAGCACCTCGACCACCCGGCGCTCGCGCTCGTAGATTGCCGAGAGCTCGGCCGAGGCGCGGATCCGGGCCTCGACCTGCTCGCGGCGGGCAGGATCGAGCGAGCCGTCGGCCAACGCGGAGAGGTCGGCTAGTTCACGCGGTCTGAGTTCTGAGCTGTCAGCGGAGGAGGCCATTCGTCACGGGTCCTTATCCCATTCAGCTTAACGACGCCCGGAAGCCCCGAATCCTTCCCAGGATCGATGGTGGGGGCGGACTAGGAACGGTAGGGACCCTCGAGGTATTCGGCAAGCATCCGAGTGGCGCTGAACCGCGGGGCAAGCGAGCGCAGCGAGGCACGGATCATGGTCATCCAGGCCTGCGGCAGTCCTCGTTGGTCCCGTTCGTAGAACGCCGGCAGCACCCGGGTGCCGAGCAGCTGATGCAGGGTTTCGGTATCGCGCTCGTCCTGGGCGGTGGGATCGGAGTCGACGTCCCCGGGAATCGCCCACCCGTTCTCGCCATCATGGGCCTCGGCCCACCAGCCGTCGAGCACGCTCAACTGCAGCCCCCCGTTCATCACCGACTTCATCCCGCTGGTCCCGCTGGCTTCCAGCGGCGGACGCGGGAGGTTCAGCCAGACATCGCAGCCGCGCACCAGCGCGGCGCCGGTGGCCAGGTCGTAATCGTCGAGGAAGACGACGCGCTCGGCGACGATCCGGGCGTACTTCAGGCCGAACAGGCGCTGGAGAGCCCGCTTGGCCTCGTCGTCGCGCGGATGCGCCTTGCCGGCCAGCACCACCTGCACCGGTCGGTCCCCACCCAGCATCTGCAGCGTCCACTCCGGGTCGCGGGTCAGCAGATCGAGCCGCTTGTAGGTCGCCACCCGGCGGGCGAACCCGATCGTCAGCACCTGCGGATCGAGACATCGCGCCGCCGCCTGCACGTACTCGCGCACATCGTTGCGCCCCAGCCGGTCGATCGTGCTGCGCTCGGCCAAAAAGGAGATCAGCTCGGCCCGCTGGCGATGCCTCGCCTCCCATAGCTCCTCGTCCCCCACGCCGTCAACGCCGGCCCACAGATCGGGGTCGGCGGCGCGCTCCATCCAATCGGCGCCGAGCCGACGGTCATACAGCTCACGCATCGGAGCGCCGATCCACGTCGGCACGTGCACGCCGTTGGTCACGTGGCCGATCGGGACATCCGGCTCCGGTCGCTCGGGCCAGAGGACGCTCCACATCTCGCGAGCCACCTCCCCGTGCCGGGCGCTGACCGCGTTCGCGCTGCGGCTCATCCGCAGCGCGGCCTGGGTCACCCCGAATGGCTCGTTCTCGTCCTCGGGATGCGTGCGGCCGAGGGCGATCAGCGCGGACTCGGGCACGCCGAGCTCGGCCACCAGCCGTCCCAGCGCCTCGGACACCTGCTCGGCCGGGTAGGAGTCGTTGCCGGCCGGGACCGGGGTGTGCGTGGTGAATACGGTGCGCTCGCGCGAGTGGGCCAGCGCCTGCTCCAGCGGCTCCCCGGCCTGCAGCCCGGGGCGCGCGAGCTCGAGCGGGGCCAGGGCGGCGTGACCCTCGTTGAGGTGCAGCACGCCGGGCTCGAACCCCAGCGCGCGCAGCGCGCGGACGCCACCGGCGCCGAGCAGGGTGTACTGGGAGAACCGCGTGTGGCCGTCGGCGTCGTAGAGCCGCCCGGTGATCCAGCGCTGCACCGGGCCGT
Organism: Actinomycetota bacterium; assembly: GCA_030947145.1. Taxonomy (GTDB): domain Bacteria; phylum Actinomycetota; class Thermoleophilia; order Solirubrobacterales; family Solirubrobacteraceae; genus Palsa-465. The sequence continues at coordinate 8,193 of JALYXK010000306.1, read as the reverse complement.
TCTCCGGGAGGTCGGTGTCAAGCAGGAACAGGGGCACACGGCCGATCTCCACTCGCCAGATCTGGGCCGCCACATCGCCGTCGTAGATCGGCACGGAGATCTTCAGCGGCGCGCCGTCCTCACCGGTCACCAGCGCCGCCGGTAGCCTCCCCGGGTCGGTGTCGATCCAGTACTCGTGCTGCCAGCCGCCGGCGTCGATCCGTTGACGAAAGTACCCCTTGCGGTACATCAGTCCGACGGCGACGAGGGGAAGCGCCTGGTCGGAGGCCTCCTTCAGCAGGTCCCCGGCCAGCGCCCCGAGTCCGCCCGAGTAGACCGGGAGCGAGACGTGCACGCCGTATTCGGCGCAGAGGAAGGCGATCGGGTGGGCGGGGTCGAGTGAGCCGGCACCCACCGCCAGCGTTGGCCGCTCGAGGTCGGTCCGGATCCGGGCGTCGACGGATTCGATCCGTTCGCGGAGCCCGGCGTCGCCGGCGGCTCGCTTGAGCACCCGGCTCGTCGCCTCCTGCAGCAGCCGCACCGGGTTCTGAGCGCACAGCTGCCAGCGCTCGGGATCGACCGCCCGGAACAGCTCCGCCCCGCCCGGCAGCCACGACCAGCGGTAGTTGTAGGCGATGCGCGCCAGCCGGCCGAGCGCGTCGGGCAGCCGCTCCGCCAGATCGGCGGCAGCTCGGTCCAAGTCGTCGCTTCCCGTTCGAAGCGTGGCGGTACCGTCTTCCACCGTGGGCATTATTGAACACGACCGCCGACTCGGCGTGCTGGCCTTCGGCGACTCGATCACCAACGGGGGCGGAGAACTGCAATGGGGCTTGGCGCTGCAGTCCTGGGCGCTGTGGGTCGCCCGCGGGCTCGGGCTGCCGTATTCCGGCTACGCCGCCGATGGCGCCCGCGCCGGCGACGTGGTGGCCGACCAGATTCCCGCCCACGCTCACCGTGGCCCCGGTCCGGAGGCGCGCTACGAGCTCGGCTGCCTCTACATCGGGGCCAACGACGTGCGCGGATTCGACTGGGAACCCGCGGACTACGCGCGGAACCTCGCCACCGCGCTGCGCTACCTGGCCGAGCGCTGCGACGCCGTGCTGGCGGTGACGCTACCGCTCGATCTCGGCCGCCCGCGCGCGGGCGCAAAGGTCTCCGAGTGCAACGCGATCATCGAGCGCACCGCCGAGGACGCCGGGGCCCTGATCCTCGACCTGAGCAACTTCGCCGCCCGCAACCTGCTGATGGCCGACCGCGTCCACCCCACCGCCTTCGGCCAGATCGCCATCGCCGAGCGCGCCCTCGACGTGCTCGGCCCCGCCGGCCTCCCCGCCGTCGTCCGCCCGAGCTCGCTGATCAGCTACCAGACCACCCGCCTCGGCCGTCTCCGCGGCGATCTGACCTACGCCCGGCGCTACGCGTGGGTGCTGCTGGAGGCGCGCTGGGAAACCTGGCGGGCCGGCCGCTCGGCCGCCTAGCTGCCAGGCCCAAGCCGCCCGGCGGCTTCCGTGGCCTCGCGCAGTCGCCGGGCCAGCACGGGGGTTAGGGCGCCGGTCTCCATTTGCCAGCGCCAGCTCCCGCCGGCCCGGCCGGGGTCGTTCATGCGGGCCTCGCTGCCCAGACCGAGCACGTCCTGGGCCTGCATCATCGCCACGCGGGCGGGTGAGGCTAGAGCGAGCCGGACGAGGCCCCACCACGGCTCGCGCTCGGCGACCCCCCGCCGCGAGAGCTCGGCGTCGACCGCAGCCCGCCGGCTCGGCTCGAGCGACTCGTACCACCCCCGGGCGGTGTCGTGATCGTGCGTTCCGGTGTAGACCAGGCGCTGCTCGACGTGGTTCTCGAACCGGTGCGGGCCATGGGGGTCGGCGGGATCGAAGCCGAACTGGATGACCAGCATGCCGGGGAGCTCGAGCGTGTCCCGCAGCCGCTGCACCGCTGGGGTGATCACCCCGAGATCCTCGGCCACGAGGGCCAGCGGCCCGAGCGAGCGCGAAACGGCGTTGAACACCGCCCGGCCGGGACCCCGCTGCCAACGCCCGGACGATGCGTCGCGCGCCCCGGCCGGGACCGCCCAGTACGCCACAAAACCCCGGAAGTGATCGATCCGGGCGATGTCGAACAGCGCGAACGTCCGGCGCAGGCGCTCCACCCACCAGCGGTAGCCGGTGCGCTGCAGCGCCGGCCAGTCGTAGAGGGGGTTGCCCCACAGCTGGCCGGTGGCCGAGAACGAGTCCGGGGGCGCGCCGGCCTGCACGCCGTCCAAGAACAGGTTCGGGTGCGCGCGATGGTCGGCACTCCCCGGGGACACGTAGATGGCGACGTCGCCGAACATCCGCACACCGCGCTCACCCGCATAGGCGCGCAGCGCCTCCCACTCACGCTGGAAGCGGACCTGATCGGCGATCGCCCCGCGGGTCGACGCCGCGGCCCAGTCCTCGATCCAGAACGACTCACGCTCGCGGAACTCGGCCAACTCCGAAAAGCTGACCGGAGCACGGGGCGAGGCGAGCAGCCCGGGCCACGCCGCAAACGCCGAGCGGGCCTTGTACGGCGAACGGTGGCGATCCGGGGGCGAGAGCGGCAGCACCTGCCACCAGGACTGTCCCGCCGCCGCCAGCCAGTCCACAAATCGGTAGGCCTCCGCCCCCAAACGCCCGCCCGGGAGCGAGGTGATGTGCAGCTGGAGGCCGCTGGACCGGGGGCACTCGTTCACCCGACGGTGTTTACCCGATGGCCCGGGAGGGTTATTTTCGAGGGATGACCCCGCGTGCCCCCAGGCCAGCATCCGCGGTCGCCACGGCGGCGATCGTCTCCGGCGATCGCCCCCCGGACCGGATCGTCATCCAGTACCCACGGCCGGCCGTCGACGAGGGCCGCTACGCCGTCAAGCGCTGCGTGGGCGACACCGTCACGGTGTCCGCCGACATCTTCCGAGACGGTCACGAGCTGCTGCGCGCCGCGCTCCGCCACCGCGCGCCCGCAGCCCGGCGCTGGCACGAGGCCGAGCTCATCCGGATCGACGCGCATCTGGAAGGCGTGCGCTGGGCCGGCGAGTTCACCGTCGACGCCCCGGGGCGCTGGGTCTACACGGTCGAAGCCTGGACCGACCGCTTCGGCACCTGGCGCGAGGAGCTCGGGCGCAAGGTGGCCGCCGGGCAACATGACTTGGGAGGAGAGCTCTCGGAGGGCATCCTGCTGCTGCGCGACACCGTCGAGCACGCGCGCACCAAGCGCCTGCGGACGTTGATCGAGTGCGCCCTCGCATCCCTGGAGGACGAGAACGTCAGCGAGAGCACCAAGCACGACATCGCGCTGGATCCGCTGCTCTACGACGCCGTGCAGCGCGAGCAGCAGCGCCACGAGGCCACGACGCTCCCCGAGCCGGTGCCGATCGAGGTCGATCGGGTCCGCGCCCGGTTCGGCTCCTGGTACGAGCTGTTCCCGCGCTCGTGGGGAGGTCTGCAGGGCGTGCAGGCCCGGCTGCCGCGACTGGCCGAGCTCGGCTTCGACGTCGTCTACCTCCCGCCCATCCACCCGATCGGGCTGACCAACCGCAAGGGCCGCGACAACGCGCTGACCGCGGCGCCGGGCGATCCCGGTTCGCCCTGGTCGATCGGCGACGAGACCGGCGGCCACGACGCCGTCCACCCGGAGCTCGGCACGATCGAGGATCTGCGCGCCCTGACCGCGGCCGCGAGCGAACTGGGGATCGACATCGCCCTGGACTTCGCGATCCAGTGCTCGGCCGACCACCCGTGGCTGACCGAGCACCCCGAGTGGTTCCACCACCGTCCCGACGGAACGCTCAAGTACGCCGAGAACCCGCCCAAGCGCTATCAGGACATCTACAACGTCAACTGGGAATCACCCGAGTGGCGCGAGCTCTGGAACGCGCTGCTGGGAGTCGTGCTGGGCTGGGCCGACTGCGGGGTCAAGGTCTTCCGGGTGGACAACCCCCACACCAAACCCGCGGCGTTCTGGGCCTGGCTGATCAAGGAGGTCCACGCCCGCGACCGCGACGTGCTGTTCCTGGCCGAGGCGTTCACCCGCCGCGCGGTCATGCGCCATCTGGCCAAGGTGGGGTTCAGCCAGTCCTACACCTATTTCACCTGGAAGAACACCCGCCACGAGTTGACCGAGTACGTCACCGAGCTGGCCTACTCGGGTGAGCAGGAGTACTTCCGGCCGAATTTCTTCGTGAGCACCCCGGACATCCTCCACGCCTATCTCCAGCACGGAGGCCGGCCCGCGTTCGAGGCCCGGCTGATTCTGGCGGCCACGCTCAGCCCGAGTTACGGCATCTACTCGGGGTTCGAGAACATCGAGAACGTGCCGGTCGGGCTCGGCTCCGAGGAGTTCCTACACTCGGAGAAGTACGAGCTCAAGGAGCGTTCGCTGGACGGCGAGCTGCTGCCGATGATCGAGCTCATCAACCGCGCCCGCCGAGAGAACCCGGCGCTCCAGAGATTGTCAAACGTCACCTTCCTGAAGACCGAGAACGAGGCGCTGATCGCCTACGCCAAGCAATCCGAGACCAGCACCGTCATCGCCGTCGTGAACCTTGATCCCCACAACGCCCAGGAAGGCCTGGCCGTGGTGCCCGCGCACCTCGGGCTGCCGCCGATCTTCGGCGTGCAGGATCTCCTGACGGGCGAGCGCTTCACCTGGGGGATCGGCCGCAACTACGTCCGTCTGGAGCCCGGCATCCGCCAGGGCCATCTCAACCGGGTCGAGGTCTAGTGGCCGTCCCGCCGCAGACCCCGCCCGTGTCCCCGGCCACCCCGCCCGACACCCGCGAGGCCGAGATCGCCCACGCCATGGCGGCGGGCCACGCCTCCGGTCCGGAGACTGGAAACGGCCTGGCCAGGGCGACCCCGTCGCCGGCCCAGACGCGGCAGTGGTTCGAGGCCGAGCCGCTGTGGTTCAAGCGCGCGATCTTCTACGAGATCCACATCCGCGGCTTCTACGACGCCAACGGCGACGGCCTCGGCGACTTCCGCGGGCTGATCGAGAAGCTCGACTATCTGCAGTGGCTGGGGATCGACTGCATCTGGCTGCTGCCCTTCTACGAGTCGCCGCTGCGCGACGGCGGCTACGACATCGCCGACTTCTACAAGGTGCATCCCGACTACGGCACGGTCGAGGACGTGGCCCAGCTGATCGACGCCGCCCACGCGCGCCGGATCCGGGTGATCGCCGATCTGGTCATGAACCACACCTCTAGCGAACATCCGTGGTTCCAGGAGTCGCGCTCGGGCCCGGATAACCCCAAACGCGACTGGTACGTGTGGTCGGACAGCCCCGAGCGCTATCCGGACGCGCGGATCATCTTCATCGACACCGAGTCCTCGAACTGGACCTGGGATCCGGTGGCCGGCCAGTACTACTGGCATCGTTTCTTCTCTCATCAGCCGGATCTCAACTACGACAATCCCGAGGTTCGGGCGGCGATGCTCGACGTCCTGCGCTTCTGGCTCGACCTGGGCCTCGACGGCTTTCGCCTCGACGCGGTGCCCTATCTGTTCGAGCGCGAGGGCACGATCTGCGAGAACCTCCCGGAAACCCACGCTTACCTCAAGCAGGTGCGCAAGGAGATCGAGGAGAACTACCCGGACCGCGTCCTGCTGGCCGAGGCCAACCAGTGGCCGGCCGACGTGGTCGAATATTTCGGCGCCGACGGCGACGAGTGCCAGATGGCGTTCCACTTCCCGGTGATGCCACGGATGTTCATGGCCCTGCGCCGCGAGGAGGCCACGCCGATCTACGAGATCCTCGAGCAGACCCCGGCGATCCCCGAGGGCTGCCAGTGGGGCCTGTTCCTGCGCAACCACGATGAGCTCACGCTCGAGATGGTCACCGACGAGGAACGCGACTACATGTACTCCGAGTACGCCAAGGATCCGCGGATGAAGCTCAACCTGGGGATCCGCCGCCGGCTGGCCACGCTCCTGGACAACGGCCGCGACGAGATCGAGCTGATGACGGCGATCCTGTTCTCGCTGCCGGGATCGCCGGTGCTCTACTACGGCGACGAGATCGCCATGGGCGACAACGTCTTCCTCGGCGACCGCGACGGAGTCCGCACGCCGATGCAGTGGACGGGCGATCGCAACGGCGGGTTCTCGCGCGCCGACTTCGCCCAGCTCTACGCGCCCCCACTGATGGATCCGGTGTACGGCTTTCAGGCGGTTAACGTCGAAGCCGAGCTGCGGATCCCCACCTCGCTGCTGCGCTGGATCCATCGCTTCATCTCGCTGCGCAAGGAGCATCCCGTGTTCGGTCTCGGCACCTACGAGCCGATCCAGACCTCGAACCCGCACATTTTCGCTCTCATACGTCGTTTCGAGGATGATCTGGTCCTGTGCGTTCACAATCTGGCCCGCTCCGCCCAGGCCGTCGAGCTCGACCTGAGCGCGTTGGAGGGTCGCCACCCGGTGGAGATGTTCGGGCGCGCGCGCTTCCCCCGGATCGGCCAGCTGCCCTACCTGCTGACGCTGGCCAGCCGCGGCTTCTATTGGTTCTCCTTAGCTGAGGGAGGCCGCCCGAGCGATGCCTGAGCACCTGCAGAGCCCCACGGACGAGCTCCAGCGACTGCTCGACGGTGAGCCGCTGCGCGACTGGCTTCAGCAACAGCGCTGGTACGCTTCCAAGTCCCGCTCCGTGAGCGCCATCGAACTCGCCGAGACCGTCGCCCTGCACGACGATCCGGCGCTGGTGATAGTCCTGGCCCAGGCCCGATTCGCCACCGGCACGCACGAGCTCTACCAACTCCCCCTGGGGATTCGCGGCGCGGGCGAGGCGGCCGTCCCGGCGCCCCCGATCCTGGAGGCCGACGGCTGGACGGTGTTCGACGCCCTGCAGGATTCGCGCCTGGCCCTCGAACTGTTGCGGCGGATCGACTCGTGCGACGACCAGGAGACCCCCGAAGGGCGGTTCTCCTTCCGCCGCGTCGAGGATTCCGCCAACCTCGACGAGCACGCCGACGTCCGCGCGATGGGGGTCGAGCAGTCGAACTCGTCGATCGTGTTCGACAACCGGCTCGTGCTGAAGGCGTTTCGCAAGCTCGAGGCCGGCATCAACCCGGAGCTCGAGCTGCTGCGGTTTTTGACCGCCCGCCAATTCCCGAACATCGCCCCGCTGCACGGCTGGTACGAGTACGACGGCCACTCGCTTGCCGCCACGCTGGGCGTCGTCCAGGAGTTCCTGCCCGATGCGGTCGACGGCTGGGCGCTGGCCCTGGAGGAGATCCTCAGCAACCCCGAACAATTTCTCGACCGGATCGGCCGCCTGGGCGCCGCCACCGCGCAGATGCACACCGCGCTGGCCTCCGACCCCGGCGATCCGGCGTTCTCGCCCGAGGATCCGAGCAACGAGGCGATCTCACTGCTCACCGCGACGATCGACGAGGACATCGAACGGATCTTCCTGCGACTGCCCGACGACGAGCGGCTGGCGCCGATCAACGGCCGCGGCCAGGAGGTCCGCGAACGGCTGGCCGCCCGCGCGCACATCGGGATCGGCGGCAAGCACATCCGGATCCACGGCGACTATCACCTCGGACAGACCCTGCAGACCCCCCGCGACTGGGTGATCCTGGACTTCGAGGGTGAGCCCGCGCGGCCGCTGTCCGAACGGCGGCAGAAGCGCTCGCCGCTGCGGGACGTGGCCAGCATGCTGCGCTCGTTCGCCTACACGACCTCGGCGGTGCAGCTGCAGCGCGGCGGCCAGGCTCCTGCCGATTTCGAGCGGCGCGCCCGCGATCGGTTCCTCGAGCGCTACTTCGCGGAGATCGACTCGACGCTGCTGCCCGCCGGCCAGGCGGCGATCGCCAACATGCTGGCCATATTCGAACTCGAGAAGGCGATCTACGAACTGCGCTATGAGCTCGACAACCGCCCGGACTGGGTCTCGATCCCCGTAGACGGGATCGCGCGGATCCTCGAGTCGGCATGACTGTCGCCACACGCGATCTCGAGGCGCTGGCGCGTCGTGAGCACGGCGACCCGCACTCGATCCTCGGCGCCCACCCGGACTCTGGCGGCGTGACCATCCGCGCCCTGCGCCCGGCGGCCCAGGGTATCAGCGTCGTTCTCCCCGACGGCGCGGTGCAAGGGCTCGAGCAGATCCATCCGGCCGGGATCTTCGAGGGGGTCATCGCCGACGCCGAGCTGCCCCTGACCTACCGGCTGCAGGTGGACTACGGGGAGTCGGGCA
>JALYXK010000280.1 GCA_030947145.1 Actinomycetota bacterium | reverse complement strand
CGCGAGCGAGTGCTCGAGTGGGCCAGGCAGCTCGCGCACGAGGGACTGACCGCCCCCGGCTTCCCCGCGGAGTACGGCGGCCGGGACGACTTCGGGGCCAACGTGGCCGCGTTCGAGACGCTCGGCTTCGGCGACCTCTCGCTGCTGGTCAAGTTCGGGGTTCAGTTCGGCCTCTGGGGCGGCGCGGTGCAGCAGCTCGGGACCCGCCGCCACCACGAGCGCTATCTGCGGGCGATCGCCTCGCTCGAGCTGCCCGGCTGCTTCGCCATGACCGAGGCCGGACACGGCTCGGACGTCCAGCACCTGCACACCACCGCCACCTATCACCGGGACGGCGACGCCTTCGTGATCCACACCCCGGATGCCGAGGCGTACAAGGAGTACATCGGCAACGCCGCCTGTCACGGCCAGATGGCGGCCGTGTTCGCGCAGCTGATTGTGGGCGGCGAGTCGCACGGGGTGCACGCGCTGGTGGTGCCGCTGCGCGACGGCGAGGGCCAGGTCTGCGAGGGCGTCCGGATCGAGGACTCGGGAGAGAAGATGGGCATGAACGGCGTCGACAACGGGCGAATCTGGTTCGACCAGGTCCGCGTCCCCCGCGAGGCGCTGCTCAACCGCTACGGCGATGTCGACGAGCAGGGTCGGTACACGAGCCCGATCGACAACGCCAACAAGCGGTTCTTCACGATGCTGGGCACGCTGGTCCAGGGCCGGGTGTGCGTCTCCGGCGCCTCGATCAGCGCCGCCAAGAGCGCGCTGAGCATCGCCACCCGCTACGGGCTGCGCCGCCGCCAGTTCGGCCCGCCCGGCGAGGACGACGTCCCGATCCTCGAGTACCGCACCCAGCAGCGCCGGCTGATGCCGCTGCTGGCCAAGACCTTCGCGCTGCACTTCGCCCAGGCCGAGCTGGCGCACCGCTTCCACGAGGTGTTCAGCGCCTCGAGCGCGGCCCACTCGGCATCCGGCCTCGTCACGGCCGGACCGCGCTCAAGTCATCCGGCTGAGCCCTCCGAGCGCGAGCGCCGCGAGCTAGAGTCGCTGGCCGCGGGGATGAAGGCCACGGCCAGCTGGCACGCGACCCAGACGATCCAGACCTGTCGCGAATGCTGCGGTGGGGCGGGCTACATGGCGGTCAACCGGTTCGCCGCGCTGAAGGCCGACAGCGACATTTTCACCACCTTCGAGGGCGACAACACCGTGCTGATGCTGCTGGCCGCACGGGGCCTGCTCACCGACTACAAGGACCACTTCGGCGACCTCGACCCCCGCGGGATGGTGACCTTCGTGGCCGGGCAGGCGGTCGAGACCGTCGTCGAGCGGCTGTTCGCCCGCAAGATCGTTCAGGTCATCGGCGACGCGGTCAGCCGCGGCGACGAGGACGGGCACCTGCTCGACCGCGAATACCAGCTCGACCTGTTCCGCTGGCGCGAGGGCCACATCACCGCCTCGGTAGCCCAGCGCTTCAAGCGCGGTCTCGATCAGGATTACGATTCGTTCGAGGTGTTCCGCGCCGTCCAGGACCATGCCGCCAACGCCGCCCGCGCGCACATGGACACCGTGATCCTCGAGGCCTTCTCGCGGGCGATCGACGATTGCCAGGACGACTCGATCAAGCCCGTGCTCGGCCTGCTCTGCGACCTCCACGCGCTGTACAACCTCGAGGCCGACAAGGGCTTCTTTCAGGAGCACGGGCGGCTGTCCTCCCCGCGCACCAAGGCGATCACCCGCGAGGTCAACCGCCTCTGCAACGAGGTGCGCCAGCAGGCCGGCGCGATCATCGACGCCTTCGGCATCCCCGACGCCGTGCTCGCCGCCCCGATCGGCCTGCGCGAACCGCCCGCCCGGCCACAGGACTGAGCCGCGCTGCAGTTCCTCCCGCTATTCGGGAGTTTCTGCACACCGACGCGCAGGCAGCGGCGTTAGGACCCAGCCGACCCGGCTTTGGCCTCCCGGACGAGCCGGCGCATCCCCTTGACCCAGCGGTCGGGCTGGGTCGCCTTGAGCGCCATGTGGTCGGCCACGACCGGGTGCGGGAGGATCAGCAAGCGCTCCTCGCGGATTCCCGCGACCACCGCCTCGGCCACCTCCTCGGGGTCCAGCAGCCCGCCGGCCACCAGTGGGGCGGCGCCGACCGGGTCCTCGAGCGCGAGGTCGAGCATCGGCGTGCGCACGCCCTGCGGGCAGAGGACCGAGACCTTGATGCCGGCGTCGCCGTAGTTGACCGCCAGCCATTCCGCCAGCGAGACCGCGGCGGCCTTGGTCACGGAGTAGGCGGCCGCCGAAACCTGGGTCAGCAGGCCGGCCGCGGACGCGGTGCTGAGCAGATAGCCCTCCCCCCGCTGGACCATCGCCGGCAGCAGCGCCCGCGCCGCCCACACGTGGGCCATCAGGTTGATCTCCCAGGTTCGCTGCCATTCCTGGTCGGAGGCTTCGGGACCGCCGGCCGGGCCGGGCACGCCGGCGTTGGAGAAGAACAGGTCGATCGGCCCGTTCGCCTGCACCGCCCGCTCGATCAGCGCCTTGATGTCGGCCTCGCGGCCGACGTCGGTGGGGAGCGCCAGGGCACCGATCTCCTCCCCCACCGCCTCGGCGGCCGCGGCGTTCAGATCGGCGACCACGACTGCCTTGGCGCCCTCGGCCGCGAACCGGCGGGCCAGCGCGCGGCCGATGCCGCTGCCGGCTCCGGTCACGACCACATGGCGACCCTCGATCTCCACGAGCGACAAACTAGTCGAACCTGTGGGTAGGTGCACTCGGCAGGCCCAAGGCCAAGGAGAGGAATCGATGGAGTTCGAGCTGACCGACCGCTGCCGGGAGTTGCGTGAGCGACTGCTGGCCTTCATGGACGACCGTGTGTATCCCGCCGAGAGCGTCTACCACGAGCAGATCGCCGCGTCGGGAAACCCCCATTCGCAGCCGCCGGTGATGGAGGAGCTCAAGGACGCCGCGCGCGACCAGGGCCTGTGGAACCTGTTCCTCCCCCATACCGGCGCCGACCCGTCGGCGCCCGGCCTCAGCAACGTCGAATACGCCCCGCTGGCCGAGGTCATGGGCCGCAGCTCGATCGCGGCCGAAACCTGCAACTGCTCTGCGCCGGACACGGGCAACATGGAGGTGCTGACGCTGTTCGGCACTCCGGATCAGCAGGAGGCCTGGCTGTGCCCGCTGCTCGACGGCGAGATTCGCTCGGCCTTCGCCATGACCGAGCCTGCCGTGGCCAGCTCCGACGCCACCAACGTGCAGCTGCGGATCGAACGCGACGGCGATTACTACGTGCTCAACGGCCGCAAATGGTGGATCTCCGGCGCGATGCGCGAGCGCTGCCGGATCATGATCGTGATGGGCAAGACCGATCCCGACGGTCCTCGCTATCGCCAGCAGTCGATGGTCCTCGTGCCCCGCGACACCCCGGGGGTGACGATTGCCCGCAACCTCCCGGTGTTCGGCTACGTCGATCCCGAGGGCCACGCCGAGGTGATCTTCGACGACGTTCGGATTCCGGCCACCAACCTGATCGCCAACGAGGGCGACGGCTTCCTGATCTCCCAGGCCCGGCTCGGTCCGGGCCGTATCCACCACTGCATGCGCGCCCTGGGCGCCGCCGAACGCGCGCTCGAGCTGATGTGCCGGCGGGCCGCCTCGCGCGTAACGTTCGGCAGCCCGGTGAGCGAGCGGGCCAACATCCAGGACTGGATCGCCGAGTCCCGGATCGAGATCGAGATGGCGCGGCTGCTGACGATGAAGGCGGCCTGGCTGATGGACACGGTCGGCAACAAGCACGCGCGGATGGAGATCTCGGCGATCAAGGTCGCGGCGCCGAACGTGGCGCTCAAGGTGGTCGACCGGGCGATCCAGGTCCACGGCGGCGGCGGGATGTCCGACGACTTTCCGCTGGCCATGATGTACGCGCACCTGCGCACGCTGCGGCTGGCCGATGGCCCCGACGAGATCCACAAGCGGACGATCGCCCGCGACGAGCTGCGCAAGCTGACGCCCGCGTAGCGCCGGGGCTATCGTGCCGGGATGGTCGCAGCGGCGATCTCCCTGGCCCCGGCGCACCAGAGCTATCTGCTGCAGGCGCGGCAGATGCAGGCGCTGTCGTTCGCCGTGCACATCCCGCTGGTCTGCTTCGGAATCGCGTTTCCGGCCATGGTCCTGTTCGTCGAGTGGCGCTACCGGCGCACCGGCGACCGGCTCTATCTGGTTCTGGCCAGGCGCTGGACCAGGATCATGGTCGCGTTGTTCGCCGTCGGGGTGATCACCGGAACCATTTTGAGCTTCGAGATGGGCCTGCTGTGGCCGAGCTTCACCGCGAAGTTCGGCTCGGTGTTCGGGCTCGGCTTCGCGGTGGAGGGATTCTCGTTCTTCCTGGAGGCGATCTTCATCGGCATCTACGTGTACGGCTGGGATCGGCTCTCCCCCCGCGCCCACTTCCTCAGCGGCATCCCGGTGGTGATCGCCGGGTTCACCGGCTCGCTGATGGTGGTCGCCGTCAACGCCTGGATGAACCACCCGTCCGGCTTCCGCCTGGCCGGCGGCAACGCGGTGGACGTTCACCCGCTGAGCGCCTTGTTCGGCAACCCGTTCCTGTGGCACGAGCTGACCCACATGTACGTGGCCGGCTACATCGTCACCGGCTTTCTGGTGGCCGGCGCCTATGCGGTCGGTCGCCTGCGCGGTTCGCACCCGCCCACCCGCTACGAGCGCACGGCGCTGGCCATCCCGCTGACGATCGCGGCGCTGGCCTCACCCGTTCAGGTGCTGGTCGGCGACTGGGCCGGGCGTGAGGTCGCGCACTACCAGCCAGTCAAGCTGGCGGCGCTCGAGGGCC
>JALYXK010000277.1 GCA_030947145.1 Actinomycetota bacterium | reverse complement strand
CTGGGCGAGCGACCCAAACAGGCTGCGCTGCAGATAGTTCAGCTGCACGATGACGTCGTAACCCGAGCCGGGCAGAGGCTCGCGCTCGAGATCGATCCGCAGTGGCTTTACCGCCAGGCCACGATCGGTCGCCGCAGCTTGCAGCGCGTCGATCACCACGTCGGAGACGTCCACCGCATCGACCTCGAAGCCGAGCCCGGCGAGATACGCCGCGTTTCGCCCATCCCCACAGGCGAGGTCCAGAGCACGTCGCCTGCCCGCGGCAAGCAGCACCTCACGATTCTCGATCAGCCACTCGGCCGGCGCCGGCGGGAAGGCCCGAACTTCGCGCTCGGCGTAGCGGCGATTCCAGCGCTCGCGCGCGCCCAGGCGCATGACTAGGCCGCCTCGGAGCGCCGTTCGGACCTGAGGTGGGGCATGCGTTCAGGGACCGGCCGGAAACGAACCTCAGGCAACGATCGCGCGCGATCGCGCGACCGCGCGGCGCGTCACCCGCGCCTGCCCGCCGTCCGCCGGCCCCCACGCGACGCCGCGGAACTTCCACCGCTCTCCGGGATCGGTGGTTGGCTGGAGCTCGACGCGCTGGAGGATCGTCCGCAGCACGACGTCGAGCTCCATGTGCGCGAACGTCGCGCCGATGCAGCGGCGGCGACCGCCGCCGAACGGGATCCACGCATAGGTGTCGGGGACGACGTCGAGGAAGCGGTCCGGGTCGAACCGCTCGGGGTGCGCGAACAACGCTGGGTCGTCGTGGGTGAGGTTGGCGGCGAGCAGGACGCGGGTGCCGATCGGCAGGCGGTAGCCCCCAAGTTCGTACGGCCGGCGAACGAAGCGCCCGGCGAAGGAGATCACTGGCCGGGCGCGCTGCACCTCCCGGATCGTCGCCTCGCGCAGCGCCTTCCCGCCGGCGTCGGCCTCCTCTACGAGGCGCCGGAGCAGCTCCGGGTGGCGGCGGAGCCGGTCGATCGCCCAGCTCAGCGTGTGCGCCGTGGTCTCGTGCCCGGCGGCGATCATCGTGACGAGCTCGTCCCGGATCTCCGGGTTGGACATCGGCTGCCCGTCCTCGTGCCGGGCCAGGACCATCAGCGCCAACACGTCAGGGCGCTCCGGCAAACCGGGATCGGCCTTGGCGACGGCGATCAACTCGTTCAGGATCAAGTCGATCGAGCGGCGCAGGTCCAAGAACCGCCGCCACGGGGACCGGCGGCCGAGGTCGTGCTGGAGGAACGTCATCGTCGCCAGCCGGGACCCGAGCGTCGTCCACGGTGGGACGAACCGCTCCAGTTGCTCGAGCCGGCTGCCCTCGGCGCCGAACAACGCGCGAAGGATCGCCCGGAGGGTGATCCGCTGCATCGATTCGTTGCTGGCGAACTCGACGCCGGACGGCCAGGTGTCGATCTCGGCGGCGGCGATCTCGGCGATCAGCGGCTCGTAGGTGCGCATCCGCTGGCCCTTGAACGGCGGCAGCAGCAGCCTGCGCTGCTCCAGGTGCTGCTCCTCGTCGATCCCGAGCATCGAGTTGGGGCCGAGAATCGTCCGTAGCGGGCTCTCCGTGCCGGCGTGCAGCGTGCGTGGGTCGGCCTGGAAGGTCTGCTTGATCAGCTCCGGGTCGGCAACCATCACGAGCGTCCCCAGGCCGAGCACCCTGACGGTGAACAGCGGTCCGAAGCGGCGCCGCGCTCGGGCGAGGAACGCCCGCTGGCGAGTCATCATCGCCAGCGTCTGCAGCGGAAGCGGGAACCCCGGGCCGGGCGGTACGCCGTCGATTGCGCGGGGAACGGCAGGCGCGGTCGGTACGGTTTCCACGGCGGTCTCCGATTTCGGCAACATTGGTACTCGCGAATACCAGGCTACTGGAGCCGATCGACCAGTCGAATCTCGCGGCTCAGCCGTTGATCGACGTTTTAGGACCTGGTCCCGGTGATCAGCCGCTCGCGGTCGAACAGGGCGGACACGACTCGCCAGCCCAGGCGGTCGCGCAACAGCAGCGCTGCGGCGAGACCGAGCGCGAGGCCGAGTGTCGCGTGAATCACGTCGAACGACACCAGGGCGCTGACGATGACCGAGGGCAGACTCGCGAGCGTGCTGAGCTGCTGAGCGACCCTGAAGTCGCTGGACCGGGCCGAGATGGCCATCGCCGCCCAAATCGACCAGGTGGCTAGGAGTGGTGTGAACAGCAGCTGGGCCAGCAGCTCCGGGGCGCGGAGGACCGCG
>JALYXK010000267.1 GCA_030947145.1 Actinomycetota bacterium | reverse complement strand
GCGAGGCCCTCGCCGAGGATCGAATCGTGCTCGTGGCCGGTTTTCAGGGCGTGTCGACGAGCCGCGACGTCACGACGCTGGGCCGCGGCGGCTCGGACACGACGGCGGTGGCGCTGGCCGCCGCGATCGAGGCCGAGGTCTGTGAGATCTACACCGACGTGGCCGGGGTGTTCAGCGCCGATCCGCGGCTGGTGGCCGACGCGCGCAAGCTCCCCCAGGTGAGCTTCGAGGAGATGCTGGAAATGGCCGCCTCGGGGGCCAAGGTCCTGCAGCTGCGCTCGGTCGAGTACGCCCGTACCCACGGCGTGCGCCTGCACTGCCGATCGAGCTTCGATCCCGGCCCCGGTACCTTTGTCCTCGGAGAAGACGAGACGATGGAACACCCCCTCATCACCGCTGTGACCCATTCCACCGATGAGGCCCGGATCACCCTGGTCGGCGTGCCCGACCGTCCCGGCGCGGCGGCGTCGATCTTCGGCGCCCTCGCCGAGGCCAACTGCAACGTGGACACGATCATTCAGAACGAGCCGCTCGAGGAGGGCCGCGACGCCGAGGTGTCGTTCACCCTCTCCAGCGAGGATCTTCGGGTCGCCGACCAGGCGCTGGAGGCGGTACTGGCCGAGTTGGGGATCCGCGATGTCGACAGAGACCCTGATATCGGCAAGGTCTCCATCGTCGGCGCCGGAATGCGCTCGCATCCCGGGGTGGCCGCGCAGGTGTTCGAGACGCTCGCCGGCGAGGGCATCAACATCGAGATGATCTCCACCTCGCCGATCAAGATCTCCTGCGTGATCCAGGCCGCCGACGTCCCGCAGGCGGTCCGTGCCCTGCACAGCACCTTCGCGCTGGAGGCCTCCGAGGTGCGCGAGGAGCGGTGGCCCCCGGAGGCGCGGTGAGCTCCCGCCCGCGTGTGGCCGTGGTCGGTGCCACGGGCGTCGTCGGGACCACGATGCTGGCGCTGCTGGGCGAGCGGGGCTTCCCCGCGGCCGAGATCGTCCCGTTCGCCTCCGAGCGCTCGGCCGGCCGTGCCCTGGGGGATGGTCGCGTGATCCAGCCGCTCACAGAGGAGACGATCAGGGGCTTTGACATCGCCCTCTTCTCCGCCGGCGCCACCGTCTCACGGGTGTGGGGCCCCCGCTTCGTGCAGGAGGGGGCCATCGTGATCGACAACTCCTCGGCCTTCCGCCGTGACCCGGATGTCCCGCTCGTGGTATCCGAGGTCAACCCGCACGCCCTGGAGGGCGCCCGCGGCCTGATCGCCAATCCGAACTGCTCGACGATGCAGCTGATGGTGGCGGTGGCCCCCATCCACCGCGCGGTGGGAATCGAGCGGCTGGTCGTCGCCACCTACCAGTCGGTCTCGGGAACCGGCAAGAAGGCACTCGACGAGCTGGAGCGCCAGGCCCGCGCCCACCTGGACGGCGAGGACTTCCCGCCGCCGGAGGTGTACCCGGAGCCGATTGCCTTCAACGTCATCGGCGCCGCCGGATCCTTTCCCGACGGCGACGATCACACCGACGAGGAACGCAAGATGATGTTCGAGACGCGCAAGATCCTTCAGGACGAGTCGATCGGCCTGGCGGTGACCTGCGTGCGGGTGCCGGTGGCGGTCGGGCACTCCGAGGCGGTCAACGTGCAGACCCGCGCGCCGCTCTCAGCCTCGGAGGCGCGTGACCTGCTCCGGGCCGCCCCGGGGATCGTGCTCCAGGACGTGCCGACCCCGCTGGGCTGCGCCGGTCACGACGAGGTCTTCGTGGGCCGGCTCCGGGGCGACGACTCGCATCCTCGCGCGCTCAGCATGTGGGTCGTCTCTGACAACTTGCGCAAGGGGGCCGCTACCAACGCCGTCCAGATCGCCGAGCTCGTAGCCGGCCTCCCCGACGTCCGTAATGCCACTCAGCTTGCCTGACCTGTACGAGGTCATGCGCTGCGCCCCCTCCACGCGGCGCTTCACCGAGCAGCCGGTGCCACGGGAGCTGCTGGAGCGCGCGCTGGACAACGCCCGCTTTGCGCCCAGCGGCGGCAATCGCCAGGGGTGGCGGGTGATCGTCGTCACCGACGAGGGCAGGCGCCGCCGCTTGCGTGAGCTCTACGAGGAGCCCTGGCGGCACTACACCGAGCACAACGGGATGCGCGCGCTCCTGGACAATCCGCCCCCCAACATGCCCCCGGGTCGCCTGCGGATCCTGCGCAGCGTCGACGAGTTCGCTCATACCTTCGATCGGGTGCCGGTCCACCTGGTCATCTGCGCGCAGCTCGACGCGCTAGCGATCGTCGACAGCTCCCTGGAGCGGCCGAGCATCGTCGGAGGCGCGTCGGTCTACCCGTTTGTGCAGAACCTCCTGCTCGCGCTGCGGGCCGAGGGACTGGGCGCGGCCTTCACCACGTTGCTGACACCCTCTGAGGCGCAGGTGCGGGAGCTGCTCGGCTTCCCGCAGGACGTCGCTCTGGCCGGCCACATCTCGGTCGGCTACCGGGCCGACCCCTGGCCCAAGCGCCTGAGCCGCAACCCCGTCTCGGAGTTCGCCTATGGCGATGCCTGGGGCCAGGCGTGGTGAGGCGAACTGAACGCGCGGCAGTCCTTCGCAGTCTGAGCGCCAGCTGAAGACCTGCACAGCACGACACCGGCGCCGAAGCGAAGCACGGGTTGCCGTGTGGTTCATCCTCACGGTGAACAGCACGACACGCCCCTTCGATCCGCTAGCGAATGTCGAGTTCTGCAGGCGGATGACCTCCGGACGCGTCAACCACAGCACCCAGGAGAGCGTGTCCCCCTGCCGGCCGATCGCGGACCCCAGGGGCATGCGGATGTCGCGCAGCGCCTCGGGGCCAACGCCCAGCAGCGCCCCCGCGACGCCCGGGTGCAGCCGCGCACCGACCGTGTGAGCACCGTCCTCGTCGCGCTCCCAGAACACTCCAACCATGCCCGGAGCGCCGCCGGCGCGGTGCTCGCGGTAGCTCACGTGGTCGCTGCGGGCACCTAGGAGCCGCTGCTGGCGCCGGCCCCCGCCACCACCGAGGTCGACCAGTCGATCACCGACGTCGGCTTGACGATGTGCTTGCCCATCCCCAGCTCCTTGGGAGACAACCCCAATGCCAGTCCCACCAGCTGGGGCAGGTGCAGGATCGGGAGCCCCAGCTCCCGACCGACGACCTTAGCCGCGCCGGGCTGCTGCATGTCCAGGTTTAGGTGGCACAGCGGGCACGGGACCACCAGGCAGTCGGCGTCGGCATCGATCGCGTCGCCGACGTGGCGCCCCGCCTGGGCCAGCGAGGCCTGCTTGTTCATCGTGATGATGGGAAAGCCGCAGCACTTGTAGACGCCGGCATAGTCGACGACGGTGCCGCCGAGGGCCTCGATCACCCAGTGCATGTAGCGGTCCCGCGGACGCTCCTCGTCGATCCCGAGCCGATTCACGGGGCGGACGATGTAGCAGCCGTAGAAGGGCCCCACGCGCAGGTCGTTCAGGGGGCGCGTTACACGCTCGCGGAGCGCGTCGAGACCGATCTCCTCCACCAGCAGCCAGAGGAAGTTCTTGTTGGTCAGGCCCTTCTCGTAGGTGAGCCCCTCCTCACGGAGGGTGCCGTTGACCTGCTCGCGGTACTCGGTGTTGGCGTCGAGGCGCTCCTGGCACTCCGACTGAGCGCCCTGACACGTGGAGCAGATGTTCATCATCAGCTCGCCATCGGTCTGCTGGGCCAGCGCGAATGTCCGTGCGTTGAGCGTGTCGGCCAGCTCCTGGCTGTGCTCGGCGAGCACGCCGGCGCCACAGCAGGACGCGCGATCGAGCTCGATCAGCTGTAGGTCCAGCAGCGGCGCCACTGCCGCCATCGAGCCGTGCAGCTCGGGGGTGAAGCCGCGGCTCACGCAGCCGGGCCAGTAGGCGACCCTCATGACTTCTCGCTTTCGCTGGCAGTTGTCTCTTCCGGTCCGGGCCCGGTGCTCTTGGGATCGTCCTCGTAGCCGGTGACGTAGAGGTTCAGCTCCACTCGCTCCTCGCGTCCCTCGACCACCTTGAAGATACGCTTGACCTCCTTGGAGGCCTTGTGCGGGTGGGTCAGGGCGCTCTTGGCCGTCATCTTGCCGCTGGCGAAGGCCCGCGCGGCGATCGGCAGCGAGCTGACCACCTCCGGTACGGCTCGGGGGTGGAACTTGCCGCCGTAGGAGTCCGGCAGCAGGTCGGCCTCGTGCAGCAGACCGTTCCGCTCGATGTTCTTGACGAACGCGTGCTCGTGGCGGTAGCCGTTGTTGCGATCGTTTATCTCGTGGTCGGAGCCAGCGCGCCGGCGCAGGCGCATGATCTGGCCCATCGGATCCACGCCCTTGGGGCAGGCGTCGATGCAGTTGAAGCAGTGCGTGCAGTCGTAGATCCCGTGCGGGTCCTCGGCGAGGTCCTTCAGTCGCTCCTGGTGCTGGGCGTCACGGGGGTCGCCGACGAAGCGGTAGGACTTCGCCAGCGCCGCCGGACCGACGAACAGCGGGTCGACCTCCATCGCCAGGCAATCTGAGACGCAGGCGCCGCACTGGATGCAGGCCATCGTCTGGGTGACGTCGACCATGTTCTCGTGCGGGACGATGTACTCGCGCTCGGGCACCGGCTCCTGATTGATCAGCCAGGGCGTCACGCGCTGGATCTTCTTCCAGTGCACCTGGTCCATGTCGACGATCAGGTCCCGGATCACCGGCATGTTGCCCATCGGCTCGACCTCGATCACCGCGGGCTCGTTGCCCGACGGCGGGTTCCAGCCGGCGCCGTGGGCGCGGCGGGCCGCCTCGCCGAGGTGGGTGTTGCAGGCCAGGCCGGGCTTGCCGTTCATCCGCACCCCGCAGGAGCCGCAGATCGCCTGCTGGCAGGAGCAGCGGATCCCGACCGAGCCGTCGACCTCGTCGCGCACCTTCAGCAGTGCGTCCAGCACCGATTGGGTCTCGGGCATGTCGAGGAGGTGCTCGTCCCAGTGCGCGGCCCGGCCCGACTGGGGGTCGAAGCGGCGGATCCGGAGCGTGTACTCGGGCATCAGTACGTCCTTTCCTGGGGCTCCCAGCGAGTGAAGGTGACCTCCGAGTAGCTGAGCTTGGGCACGTCGTCGCCGCCCAGGGAGATGTTGATGTGCTTGAGCCACTCGTCGTCGTTTCGCTCCGGGAAGTCGGTGCGTGAGTGAGCCCCTCTCGACTCCTTGCGCTCCTGTGCCGAGACGATCGTCGCCTCCGCCACGTCGAGCATGTACCCCAGCTCGATCGCTCCGAGCACGTCCTGGTTGAAGATCGTCCCGCGATCATCGACCGTGGCGCTCAGTGACTCCTCCTTGAGCCGCCGGACGATCTCGTGCGCCCTGGCCAGCCCCTCGGCGTCGCGGAACACGGCGACGTGATCGTTCATCGCGTCACCGAGCTCGCGCTTGATTGTGGCCACCCGGCGCCCGCCGGAGTCACGGGAGATGATCCCGGCGATGTTGCGCTCGGTGTCGGAGATCACGGCGGAGGGGGTGGAGGGCATCGTCATCTGCAGCGCGGCGCCCGCGGCGTCGGCGCCTGAGCGGCGGCCGAAGATCAGCGTGTCCAGCAGCGAGTTGGCGCCCAGGCGGTTGCCGCCGTGGACCGACACGCACGCCACCTCGCCGGCGGCATAGAGGCCGGTAACCGAGGTGTGTCCGTCGACATCGGTCTTGACCCCACCCATGATGTAGTGCTGGCCGGGCTTGATGTGGATCGGCTCGCGGGTGATGTCGACCCCGGCGAAATCCCGGCCGATGTTCACGATCTCCCGCAGCGCCTCCAGGACACGGCGCCGGTCCACCTTGGTGACGTCGAGCGCGACGCTCCCATCATCGAAGCCCCGGCCCTCGTTGATCTCGGTCTGCTCGGCCCGGGAGACGACGTCGCGGGAGGCCAGCTCCAGCTTGTTGGGCGCATAGTTCTCCATGAAGCGGTCGCCCTCGGCGTTCAGCAGCCACGCGCCCTCGCCCCGGGCGCCCTCGGTGATCAGCAGTCCGTTGCCCACCAGTGTGGTGGGGTGGTACTGGATCATCTCCATGTCCATCAGCCGCGCACCGATGCGGTAGGCCTGGGCGATCCCGTCGCCGGTCACGATCAGGCCATTGGTGGTCGGTCGGTAGGCCTGGCCGGCGCCGCCGGAGGCCAAAATGGTGGCCTTGGCGTTGAACACCTCGAGGTGCCCGTCGCGGAGGTTGCGGCAGATCGCTCCGATGCACCGGCCCTCGTCGTCCTGCAGGAGGTCGGTGGTGAACCACTCCTCATAGCGGTCGAGCTGCGAGTGATGCTTCATCAGCTGCTCGTAGAGAACGTGGAGGATCGCCTGCCCGGTGATGTCGGCCACGTAGTAGGTCCGCGCGGCCGAGGCCCCGCCGAAGGCGCGCGTGCCCAGGTGGCCGCTCTCGTTGCGGTGGAAGGTGACGCCGGCGTGCTCGAGCCAGAGGATCTCGTTCGGCGCCTCGCGGCACATGATCTCGATCGCGTCCTGGTCGCCGAGGAAATCGGACCCCTTGACCGTGTCGAAGGCGTGCGACTCCCAGGTGTCCTCCGGGTTCAGGGCCGCGTTGATGCCACCCGCGGCGGCGACCGAGTGGGACCGGACGGGGTGGACCTTGGAGATGATCGCGACGGTGGCCCCGGATTCCGCGGCGGCCAGCGCGGCCCGCTGCCCGGCCAGGCCGGCACCGATGATCAGAACGTCGTGAGAGGGCACGGCGACCGATTCTATGTAAGCGGGCCTCGCCCCCGCTTTGTGCCTAAAGCCACTACGGAGTGGCCAGTCCGGCGGGCGTGGGCCCCGCGAGTCGCCCTAGTCCTCAGCGCGTCGCCGGAGCCTGAGCCGGCGTGGCGCCGGTGACGGGAATGCCGCCCTGCTCCGTCCACCAGTCCTGGAGCGTGCGCAGGGACATCTCGATCACGCGGGCCTTGAACTCCTCGCTGTCGTTGACGCGGGGCATCGGCGCCGCGGGGATCCTGACCTCCAGGAACTCGCACAGCGGCGCCCAGCCCTCGCTCACGTCCCAGACCAGCAGACGCTCGGCCGGCACCGTCCGCTTGACCTCGTCGTGATGGCGCGCGGCCGCCGCGATCAGCCCGTCGCGCTCAGCGTGACCGCCGGCCAGCGTGCCCCGGTCCTCCCACAGGAGTCCCTTGATCAGCGTCAGGTAGCCCTGCCAGGCCGGGTTGACCAGGCCGCCGGCACACGACATGTGCCTGATCAGCGAATCGCCGTGGATGATGCCCCAGACCGTCTCCCGCATGCTGCGCTCCCAGGCCGCGGGATCGCGGACGCTTAGCACTACCTTGGCCTCGGGGTAGACCTCGACCAACTCCCTGTAGAAGAACCCGCCGGGCCAGTCGACGGTCGACTCGTAACCGGCGAAGATCCGCTCCCAGTCGGCGTGTCCGTCGAGCGCCTCCTGCCAGAGCCCGACCAGTTCGAGGTCGGCCAGCACATTGACCATGTGGTAGCAAGGACCCACGCCGAGCATGTCCAGCGCGATCTTCTGAGAAAGCGTTCCGGTCCTGGGCAGACCGGCTCCGATTACCTTCATAGGCTCCTCCATTCGGTTATCGACCGCCCCCCACCAACTAGGCGAGCGCTGCGATCACCCCAGATGCTGACCGCTGGTGACGCCCGATTGTCCCCGCGCTGCTAATACATCAATACAGGGTTAACCGGCGGACCTCCACAACGATGCGCAGAGCTAGGTCGCCGCGGTGCCGAACGCCGCCTGGAGCGCACGGCGGATCTGCTCGACGGTGACCACCCCGCGCAGCACGCCCTCGGCGTCAACCGCCATCAATGCCCCGACCGCGCCGAGCGCCTCCGAGGACATGACCTCGGTCAGCAGCCGGTTCTCGTCGATCCGCAGCTTCAGCACATCCTCGGACTCGATCACGGCACCGACCGTCAGCCAGCCTTCGCGGCCGTCGAGCGTCGCCTGCACGCGCTCCTGGCGGGAGATTCCCACGAAGTGGCCCTGCTCGTCGATCACCGGGAACCATGACCAGCCGTAGCGCAGGAAGAACTCCTCGAGCGCCTGGCCGACGGGGGTCGAGGCGGGGATCGCCACGGGCTGGCGATCCATCACGTCGGCGACCCGGACCCCCTCGATCCGCTCCGTCAACGCGGTCTGCAGCAGCGTGCCGCGCGCCGATTGCCCGAGCAGGAAGGCGACGGCGACGAGCCACAGGCCGTTCAATCCGCCCCCGGCGAGCAGCCAGGCGATCCCCAGGCCGGCCAGGATGATCGCGAACCACTGGCCGAGGCGCGCGGCGACTCGCGTTCCGCGGAGCTTGTCGCCGCTGCGTTTCCACACGATCGCCCGGGTGATCCGCCCGCCGTCCAGCGGGAAGGCCGGCAGCAGGTTGAACAGCAGAATCACGATGTTCATCAGCAGTAGCCAACTCAGTGACAGCAGCACCGGGGTGATCTGGATGGTCTGGTCGAGCCGCACGGCGTGCCAGAGACGGCTCGGCCCGACGATCGCCAGGTCGACGACCAGGCAGAGCACCACGAAGCCGAACGTGGCGATCGGGCCGGCGGCGGCGATCGACAGCTCCTCGCTCGGCGTCTGGGTGTCGCGGGTCATCTGGGTGAGCCCGCCGAACAAGAACAGTTCGATACTGCGCACCTCGATTCCCCGGCGGCGGGCGACGAGGGCGTGACCCAGCTCGTGCACGATCAGCGACCCGAAGAACAGCAGTACCGTGGCCACCGTGGTGATGTAGGCGACCGAGTCGGAACTGTGCAGTGTGTCGCGGAACGAACTCGATAGCCAGAAGATGATCAGGAACAGAAATATGAACCAGGTCCGGTCGACCCCGATCCGGATTCCGAACACGCTCATCAGCTTGATCGATCTGGGACGGCGCAGCATGCTGCAATGGTGTCACAGGCGTGCGGGCCCGCCGCCGGACGATCGATGGGGCGAAAGGAGCTAGACATGACAACAGGGTTTTTCCGGTTCAGGAGCCACCGATGCCCGGAGTAGTCGCGGAGCTGCGCACCCGCCTGGCCGAGATCGGCGACCTGCGCCAAACCTCGCTGCTGCTGGGCTGGGATCAGCAGACGATGATGCCCCCGCGCGGAGGCCCGGCGCGCGCGGAAGCGCTGGGCACGCTCGAGCGGATAGCCCACGAGATGTTCATCTCCGCCGACACGGGCCGGTTGCTCGAGGCGGCCGCGTCAGAGCTCGACGGCGCCGCGCCCGACTCCGACGAAGCGCGCCTGGTCGCGGTTTCCAGGCGCCGCTGGGAGAAGGCACGCCGAGTGCCGACGGAGCTGGCCGCGGATCTCGCGCGGGCAGCATCGCTCGGCCAGGAGGCGTGGGTCGCGGCGCGCAGCGAGTCGGACTTCGCCGCGTTCCTCCCCGCGCTCCGGATCAACTTCGAGCTCGCGCGGCGCTACGTGGAGTGCTTCGACGGCTACGACTGCGCCTATGACGCGTTGCTCGACGATTTCGATCCGGGGATGCGCACGGCGCACGTGGCTGAGTTGTTCGCCGAGCTCAAGGCCGAGCTCGTCCCGCTGATCGCCACGGTCTCCGGCCACAAGCTCGACGATTCGTGCCTGCACGGGCACTTTCCGGTCGACCGGCAGCGTCAGCTCGTGCGCGAGGTGGTGGAGCGGATGGGCTTCGATCCGGCGGGGTGGCGGATCGACGATGCGGTCCACCCGTTCGCGGCCGGCTTCGGCTCGGGCGACGTGCGGATCACCACGCGTTGGGACGAAGCCTTTTTCCCGTCGGGACTCTACGGCGGGATGCACGAGTGCGGCCACGGCCTCTACGAGGCCGGCATCGCCGATGCGCTGCAGCGCACCCCGCTGGGCAGCGCCGACTCGCTCGGGCTGCACGAGTCCCAGAGCCGCATGTGGGAGAACATGGTCGGGCGCGGCCGACCGTTCTGCGGCGTGTTGGCGCCCCGGATCGCCGAGTTGTTCTTCGGCGGACGCTACGAGAGCATCGACGCCGACTCGCTGTACCGCGCCGTAAACCGGGTCGAGCCGTCGTACATTCGCGTTGAGGCGGACGAGGCGACCTACGGACTGCACATCGTGCTGCGGTTCGAGCTCGAGCAGGAGCTGATCGAGGGACGACTGGCGATCGAGGATCTGCCCGAGGTCTGGAACGCGCGCGTCAAGGAGTACCTCGGGCTCGACGTGCCCGACGATGCCCGCGGAGTGCTTCAGGACGTCCACTGGTCCGCCGGGCTGATCGGCTACTTCCCGACCTACGCGCTCGGCAACCTGATCGCCGGCCAGCTCTGGCAGCGCGTCCACGAGGACCTGCCCGAACTCGACCAGCGGATCGGCGCGGGGGAGCTGGCGCCGCTGCGCGATTGGCTGCGCGAGCACGTCCACCGCCACGGCGCGAAGTTCGAGTCCGCACAGCTGCTGCAGCGTGTCGTCGGTGCGCCGATCTCCGTGACCCCGTTCGTGAGCTATCTCAAGACCAAGCTCTCCGACGCGTACGAGATCGATCTGACGGCATAGGATTCCGGACCGCGAGGTCGCGGAGCCGACATCGGATAGAACTGACCCGCGACCTCAACACCAACCCCCGTGAGAGCTAGAACCGCGCCCCATCCGCAGTCCCGGCGCGGCGAGCGAGGAGACGAATGAATGACTGAGAGTCCAGTAAAAGTAGCCGTCACCGGCGCCGCCGGGCAGATCGGCTACGCGCTTCTGTTTCGCATCGCCAGTGGTCAGCTGCTGGGTCCCGACACTGCGGTTCACCTGGCGCTGCTGGAGATCTCGCAGGCGGTGAAGGCCGCCGAAGGCACCGCGATGGAGCTCGACGACTGCGCGTTCCCGCTGCTGGCCGGGATCGACATCAGTGACGATCCGAACGCCGCCTTCGACGGTGTCAACATCGCGCTTTTGGTCGGTGCGCGGCCGCGGTCGAAGGGGATGGAGCGAAGCGATCTGCTCGAGGCCAACGGCGGAATCTTCAAGCCCCAGGGCAAGGCGCTGAACGATCACGCCGCCTCCGACATCAAGGTGCTGGTGGTGGGCAACCCCGCCAACACGAACTGCCTGATCGCCAAGAGCAACGCCCCCGACATCCCGGGCGAGCGCTTCACCGCGATGATGCGGCTGGACCACAACCGCGCGATTGCGCAACTAGCCGCCAAGACCGGGAGCGCCGTCAAGGACATCACCAACATGACGATCTGGGGCAACCACTCGGCCACGCAGTACCCGGATATCTTCCATGCCAAGGTGGGGGGTGAGAGCGCGGCCGAGACCGTCGATGACCAGGAGTGGCTGGAGAGCGAGTTCATCCCCACCGTGCAGAAGCGCGGTGCCGCGATCATCGAGGCCCGCGGCGCGTCGAGTGCCGCGTCGGCGGCCAATGCTGCGGTCGATCATGTGCATGACTGGGTGCTGGGCACGCCGGAGGGAGACTGGGTCTCGATGGCGATCCCCTCGGACGGCTCCTACGGCGTCGAAGAAGGGGTGATCTCGAGCTTTCCCGTCACCACTTCCGGGGGGTCCTACGAGATCGTGCAGGGCCTCGAGATCAGCGATTTCTCGCAGGGGAGAATCGACGCGACAGTGAACGAGCTCAGGGAAGAGCGGGACGCAGTCAGACAGCTCGGGCTGGTCTAGTGCGTTTCTGAGCGGCCGCTGTCAGGGCCGCCGCGGTCGTCACTTCCCTCGCGGGAGTCAGGGCGATCGCGGCGGCGCCTTTCACCTCCGGGCGCTAGCTCCCGGCCGGGTGCCAGCCCTGGCCGTCGCGCTTGACCTGGCCGTCGCTGACCAGCTTGGGCATCACCCGATAGAGGTAGTTCGGCTCGATCTTGAGCTCTTCGGCGATCTGCGGAATGGTGATTCCGGGGCGTGAGCGCACCAGCTCGAGGGCCTGGTTGGAGCGGGTGTTGCCGGCGCGGCGGCCGCGCGGACGACCGGGCCGACGGGCCTGGCGGCGGGTGCTCGTAGCGGTCGCGGGCTTCGCGGCGGCCGGGCGACCGGGGCCGCGGCGCTGGCGGCCCCCGCCACCGACGAGCGCCGCACGCGCGGCCTCGAGCTTCTCGACCTCGGCCTTGAGCTCGCCCAAGCGACTGTCGATGTCCTTCACGGTACTGTCAACAAAACCACCCATGTAACGTCTCCTTGCGTGTCAATGTCAGACCACGTACGCACTGTACACGCAGCGACTTTTTCCCGGAAGTAATGGTTACGTAATTGCCGCCACGGTTTCGTGATGGCAACTCGGGCCCGCCGGGCGGCCCCTCCGGCCTGACCTGTTAGCCGCGCTCGAGTAGCTTCTTCAACGCCGACAGCGAGTTGTTGGCCTCGCGTTCCGAGGCGGCGCCGACGACTACCCGGGAGGCGACATTGCCGAGCAGGCCGCCGGGAGGGTTGAACTCGTTCGTGTACGCGAACCTCGTCTTGCCCTCGTCCTTGGCGCTCAACTCATAGCGGATCCGCGCCAGCGACCGAGCCGGCCCGCGACCCTCCCACTGAGCGGTGCTCGGGGCGCTCACGTCGCTCAGCGTCCAGTGCACTTTGAACGAGACACCGCGAATCACCAGCGACTGATCCATCGTCGCGCCGGGCTCGCCGGGCGGATCAGACACGTTGCTGACGGACTTGTGGATCGTCACCCAATCCTTGAGACGGTGGGGATCCATGATCGTCTCCCACACGCGCTCGATCGGCACGTCGATGTCGATTGCCACCCGGACAGTGCTCATGGTGATCGCAGACAGTAACGACTGTCGCTAGCGGGCGCGCAGCGATTCGACGGATTCCCAGTTACGCAGCGACCGTTCGATGGCAGCGTCGAGGGAGTGAAGCCTCACGCCGAGCAGATCGGCCGCCCGGTCATCCCGAGGCAGCAGGTCGGTGCCCAGGCTCTCCATCAGGGGACCGATGAGTTCGTGTTGCTCTCCGGCAATGATCGCGGCGACCCGGCTGGCGATCGGAGTGACGGTGACGTGCCCAAGGCCGATCGTCGGACGGTCGACGAGCATCAGGTCACGGATGCGGTCGATCAGATCCCCGTAGGAGACGACTTCGGTTCCGCGGATGTCCAGTGACTGTCCACAGACCTGATCGCTGGTGGCCGCGCGGGCCAGCAGCTCGATGGCATCGCGTTCGTCCACCGGCGCGGTGCGGTGCTCTCGCCAGCCGGGAAGCACCAGCACGGGGAGGCGCTCGACCAACCTGACCAGGAACCGAAACGAGCGCGAGCGGGCACCGATCACGATCGAGGCGCGAAACGCCACCGAGCAGGGGGTGGCCTGTAGCAGCACCTGCTCGACCGCCAGGCGGCTGCCCAGGTGCATCGAGACCTCGCCGCCGGCCGGCACCGGGCCGCCGAGGTAGATGACCCGCTTGACGCCGGCGTCGCGGGCCGCGGCCGCGAAGTTCTCGGCCGCCGCGCGCTCGCGGCTGGAGAACGCGCCGTCATCGGATGGCTCCATCGAGTGGATCAGGTAATACGCCACCTCGACACCGTCGAACGCGCGGTCAAGGCCCTGACCGGAAACGGCGTCCCCGGTGAGGAGGGGAATGCCGAGGCCACCGGGGTCGGTTCCGGATCGGCGGGTCATCCCGACGAGGTCGTGCCCGTCGCGCAGCAGGCGGGGCGTCAGCTGCGCCCCGACGTAGCCGGTGACTCCGGTGACCAGGATCTTCATCGCGTGGCTCCCCACGGGGCGTCGGCCAGGAAGCTTCGATCGAGCCCGGCCGCCACCGGCGCTCCGGCCAACGCCAGCGCGTTGTCGAATTCGGCCAGCAGCAGCTCGAGCACTGCTCGCGCGCCCTCGGCACCGTCGACGGCCAGCCCCCAGAGAACCGGGCGGCCGACCATCACGGCGCGGGCGCCGAGGGCCAGCGCCTTGAGCACGTCGGTGCCCCGGCGGATCCCCCCGTCGACCAGGACGTCGAGCGCCTCCCCGACAGCGTCGACGATCGGCGGCAGCGCGTCGGCCCCGGACAGGACGGTGTCCAGCTGCCGGCCGCCGTGGTTGGAGACGACGATCCCACGCGCCCCGGCAGCGGCGGCCTGGCGCGCATCTTCGGCGGTGAGGACGCCCTTGACGATCACCGGCAGCGGGCAACCGGCGACGAACTGCTCGATGTCGCGCCAGCTCAGGTCCGGGTCGATCAGCGCGGCGAAGTCGGCCGGCGTCATGGCTCCGCCGGCGCCGGCGGCCTTGGCGCTGGCCACGCGATCCGCGCTGGAGGAGCGCACGCCGGTGCGGAGATCGCGCTCGCGGACGCCGAACACGGGGAGGTCGACGGTGACCACGAGCGCCTCGTAGCCGTACTCGACGGCCTGCGCGACCAGCTCGCGGCTGACGCCCCGGTCCGCGAATACGTAGAGCTGGAACCACCGAGTGGTCTGCGGGCAGGCCCGGCCGAGTTCCGGAACGCTGGTGGTCCCGAGCGTGGAGAGGCACATCACGGTGTCGCTGGCCACCGCCGCGTGAGCGGTGGCGATCTCCCCGTCGGGGTGGGCGAGCCGCTGGAAGGCCATCGGGGCGATGACCAGCGGGTGGGCGCGGCGAGTTCCGAGCAGCGTCACGCCGGGATCGCGCCGCCCCACGCCGACGAGCATCCGGGGGCGGATCGCCAGCCGCCGCCAGGCCGCGACGTTGTCGCCGAGGGTGATCTCGTCCCCGGCGCCCCCGGCGTAGTAGCCGTGAGCACCCGGATCGAGGCGTGCCTCGGCCAGCCGCTCGTAGTCGGCAATCGAGATCAGCGGCTCCTCGGGCGGGCTCACAGGATCTCCGTGCATACCCGGCAAAGCTACGGAAAATGCGGCAGCTTCCGGAGCGCCGAGGAGAACTCCCCGCTATTTGCAGGTTTTCGCGGTTGTCAAGAAAGTGTTGCGATTTCCGGGATTCGCCCTTGCGCCGGGGCGGCGGGATCGCTTTGATGGTCTTCGTCGTCGGTCGGATGTCAACACGGAAATGGAGCTCGGACGTATGGGCAATGGGCGCAGCGGACCCGGGAGGATCAAGTGTGAGGACTGCTTCTTCCACCAGAACCTCCTCTGTGCCGTCTCCCAGACCGGTCCGTGCGCGACATACCGTCCCAACCATCCCGAGGGGCTGCGACCGCCCAGCCAGATGCGTTTCGTCTTCCGCCAGGAGCGCCGCATGCAGGTGGCCTGGGCGTTTCCATCGCCCCAGGAGCAGGTCGCGCTGCACGCCTAACGCCCCCGGCGCCCAAGCGCCCGGGCCGACGCAAGGTTCCGCTCCGGCCTATATGTTTCCGCCCATGTACTGGCCGCTGATCGGTGGATTCATCGCCTTCGTGCTGCTCGCCCTGGTCATCGGCTACGTCATGGATCAGGGCCGCGGCGGCGACTCGGACGGCCACTAGCAGCCGTCGGACCGGCGGCCCGAGCAGTGCGCCGGGCGATCCACTCCGCCCCCGGCGTGTCGGTGACGCCATGGAGGATGATCGAGCAGAAGACCGCGAGCGCGGCCAGGTTGAAGATTCTCGTGCCCGCAGCCAAGTGCTCGCTGAGGATCAGTAGCGAGAAGGTCATAGTGGCCACCCCCTTGGGCCCGAACCAGGCCATGAACGCCTTGGTGGCGGTGCCGGTCGGGGTTCCGGCGAGGGCGGCGAACACCGCGAGGGGCCTGGCCAGCAGCAGCGTGATCGCGACGATCCCCACCGCGGCCCAGCCGTCGGCGAACAGCCCATGAAAGGTCAGCAGCGAGCCGAACACGACGAAGATCCCAAGCTTGACGATCGCCACGAAGCTCTCCCCCTGACGGGCGAAGTAGACGCGCAGGTCCGGGCGACGAATCCCCAGCGTGATCGCCGCCACGAACACCGCGATCAGACCGTTGCCGTGGGGGATCAGCACGGCCACCCCGTAGGCGGCGAATGCGGTGCCGAGCGCGTACAGCGCCTTCTGAAATGGCGGGACCCCCTCCAGTACCCCGACGTTGCGGGCCATCAGCCGCGATGCGGCGAATCCGACGAGCAGGCCGACTCCGAGCCCGATCGAGAGATCCTCGAGCACGAACCGCCACCAGACGAAATGCGTCTCGCCGATCTGCAGCGCGGCGGCCAGCGCCAGGACCGCCGGCAGCGCCAGGCCGTCGTTGATCCCCGACTCCAGGTTGAGCGAGTGCCGAACCAGGGCGGGCACCCGCGGATTGGTCACCACGCTCGAGGACAGGACGGGGTCGGTGGGGGAGAGCAGCGCCCCCAAGAGGAAGCACTCGGTCCACGACAGATCGCTCAGCCCGCGGGCGGCCAGCGCGACGATGCCCGCGGTCAGCGGCATCGCCAGCGCGAGCTTGCGCAGCGGTAGATGCCAGTGACGCTGGAGCATCTCGCCGTCGACCTCGAGCCCGTCCCGGAACAGAATCACGACCAGGGCGACGGTGGCCAGATCGCTGACGAACGTGGAGCGCGCGTCGAAGCGCAGAGCCCCGGTCACCCCGGGCCCGAGCACGAAACCGACGATCACGAACACCGTGCTCAGCGACAGCACGCTCCGGCGCTCGAGCCCGGAAGTCAGAGCCCCCAGCACCAGCAGCGCGCCGAGGACGAGCACCGCGACCTCGAAGCGCCTAGTCACCACGGCGGGCAGGAGCAGCGTCTGGACGCTTCCCACGGCCACAGGGGTAGAGTGTCAGAGTCACCAGAGAGGAGCGGTGTGCAGGTCACCGTGCTCGGCAAATCGCCGGCTTGGCAAGACGCAGGGGGGGCGTGTAGCGGGTACCTGATCCGAGAGGGGAACTACGCTCTGCTGCTCGATTGCGGCAACGGCGTCTTCTCGAAGCTGCGCGCGGTCTGCGACTACGTCGATCTCGACGCGGTGCTGATCACGCACATGCACTCGGATCACTTCTTCGATCTGATCCCCTACAGCTACGCGCTCACCTACGCGCCGCGCCAGCAGCCGATTCCGGTGGCCGGCTGGCCGGGCACTCCCGCGCCGGCGCATCCGCAGCTCTACGCGCCGACCGGCGCCGGCCAGAAGTTTCGCCAGATCGTCTCCTGCCTCGGCCACGCGGATCTGATCGAGACCGCGTTCGAGCTGCACGAATACGACGAGCCCGATCAGCTCGACCTGGGGCCGCTGGGGATCCGCTTCCGCGAGGTGCCGCACTACACGCGCACGTTCGCCGTCGACATCACCGCGCAGGACGGCTCGCGCTTCACCTTCAGCGCCGACTGCAGTCCCAACGAGGAGATCATTCAGCTCGCCCGGGACACGGACATGCTGATGATCGAGGCGACGCTCCCGCGCCCGGAGCGGGCCGGCGTCCGCGGCCATCTGACGCCGCGGGAGGCCGGCGAGCACGGCCGCCGGGCGGGTGCGCGACGGCTGGTGCTGACGCACTTCTCCGACGAGCTCGACTCCGACTGGGTCCGCGGCGAGGCCGGCGAGGCGTACGCCGGACCGGTCGAGCTGGCCCGCGACGGCGCCGTGTTCAGCGTCGGAGGCAACGGGGACGCGGGGCGGGGATACCCTTAGCCAATGCCCGAGCGAGACCTGTTTGCCAACTTCGACCGCATGCGCCGTGAGATGGACGAGCTCTTCGGCGATGTGTTCGAACGCACCGGAATCTCGCGGCGACGGGGCGGCTTCTCCCCCGCCATCGACGTGGCCTACACCGCCAACCCTCCCAGAGCGATCGTCACCGCCGAGCTGGCGGGGGTCGCGCCCGAGGAGCTCGGGCTGGAGATCCAGGGGCGCACGCTGATCCTCTCCGGCCGCCGCAATCCCGCCACCGTCGAAGGCGACGTCTACCAGCAGGTGGAGATCGAGCGCGGGCCGTTCCGGCGGATCGTCGAGCTCGGGGCCGAGGTCCAGGCCGAGCACGCCAAGGCTCGCTACGAGGACGGGATGCTGATCGTCGAGCTGCCGCTGGCCGCCGCCGAGTCGCGCCCCCGAGCCGTGCCGATCGAGAGCGGCAAGCCGAAGTGATCGACGTCGGGCTTCCCGACGGTGGCCCCCGCGAGGTCTCCGTGGGCGGGACCAGGGAGCTGCCCGAACGCGCCGGAGTGCTGCCGCTGCGCGACGCGGTGACGTTCCCCGACATGCTCGTCCCGCTCAACGTCGGGCAGAAGCGCAGCGTCGAGTTGATCAACGACGTGCTCCGCGGGGACCGGTCGATCGTGATGGTGGCCAGTCGCAACCCCGAAGCCGAATCTCCCACGCCCGAGGAGCTCTACTCCGTCGGGGTGCTCGGCGTCGTCGCCCGGATGATCCGCGTCCCGGACGGCACGCTCCGGGTGCTAATCCAGGGTTCTCAGCGGGTCACGATCAAGCGCTGGGTGGAGACCGAGCCCTATCTGCTGGCCGAGATCGCCGAGGCGCCGGACGTCGTCAAGCAGAACACCCAGCTGACCGCCTTGATGCGCAACGTCCAGCACACGTTCACCAGCATCGTCCAGGAGGTCCCCTACCTCCCGGAGGAGCTGCAGTTGATGGTGGCCAACGTCGAGGATCCCAGCGCGCTGGCCAACCTGATCGCGGGGGCGTTGCGGTTGAAGACGGAGGAGAAGCAGGCGCTGCTGGAGGAGCGCGACGTGGCCAAGCGGCTGCGGCGGCTCTCGGAGACCCTCGCCCGCGAGCTCGAGGTGGTGGCGATCGGAACCAAGATCCAGTCTCAGGTCCAGTCCGAGCTCGAGAAGGGCCAGCGCGAGTACTTCCTGCGCCAGCAGCTGAAGGCGATCCAGGAGGAGCTGGGGGAGGCCGACGAGGTTCAGGGCGAGGTCAACGAGCTGCGCGAGCGGATCGACGCGATCGACCTGCCCGAGGACGTCCGCAAGCAGGCCGACCGCGAGCTTTCCCGGTTGGCGCGGCTGCAGCCCGCGATGGCGGAATACGGCGTGGTGCGCGGATATCTCGAGTGGATCGCCGCGTTGCCATGGGACAAGTCGACTCCGGACAACCTCGACCTGGCCCACGCGCGCAAGATCCTCGATCAGGACCACTACGACATCGAACAGGTCAAGGAGCGGATCCTCGAGTTTCTGGCGGTGCGCTCGCTGACCCAGGGGCAGGGTCAGCAGCCGTCGGGCTCGATCCTCTGCTTTGCCGGGCCGCCGGGCGTCGGCAAGACCTCGCTCGGGCGCTCGGTCGCCCGCGCGCTCGGCCGTGAATTCGAGCGGATCAGCGTCGGCGGCGTGCGCGACGAGGCCGAAATCCGCGGCCACCGCCGAACCTATATCGGCGCGATGCCCGGCACGATCCTGCGTGCCCTGCGCGACGCGGGCGCCAACAACCCGCTGCTGATGATCGACGAGATCGACAAGATGGGCTCGGACTTCCGCGGCGACCCGTCGAGCGCGATGCTCGAGGTGCTCGACCCCGAGCAGAACCACTCGTTCCGCGATCACTTCCTCGACCTCCCGTTTGACCTCTCAAACGTGATGTTCGTGACCACGGCGAACACGCTGGACACGGTCCCGGGGCCACTGCGCGACCGGATGGAGGTGATCCGGCTCGCCGGGTACACGGAGGCCGAGAAGCTCGAGATCGCGCGGCGTTATCTGGTCGCGCGCCAGATCGACCGCAACGGCCTGACCAAGAGCCGCATCGCCTTCAGTGACACGGCGCTGGGGGCGATCATCTCCGATTACACGCGCGAGGCCGGCGTGAGAGGACTCGAGCGCGAGATCGGGAGCATCTGTCGCAAGGTCGCCCGCCAGGTGGCCGAGGGCAAGGGCGGGCGCAAGGTGACGATCACCGAGCCGCGCGTCCACGAGATGCTCGGCAAGCGGAGGTTCTTCTCCGAGGCCAGGCGACGGACCTCGCGGCCTGGAGTGGCCACCGGCCTGGCTTGGACCCCGGTCGGCGGCGAGGTGCTGTTCATCGAGGCCACCGCGATGCCGGGTCGGGGCCGGCTGACCATCACCGGGCAGCTCGGGGACGTGATGAAGGAATCGGCCCAGGCCGCGCTCTCGTATGTGCGCAGCGACGCCGCAGACCTGTTCCCCGAGCTCGCCGAAGACTGGTTCGCCACCCACGACATCCACATCCACGTGCCGGCCGGAGCCACCCCCAAGGACGGCCCGAGTGCCGGGGTGGCAATGGTGACCGCGCTCGCCTCGTTGCTCTCGGGCCGCCCAGTGCGGGGCGACGTCGCGATGACCGGAGAGATCACGCTGACCGGCCAGGTGCTGCCGATCGGCGGCCTCAAGGAGAAGGCCCTGGCCGCCCAGCGCAACGGGATCAAATGCGTGGGCGCGCCGGCCCGCAACGAGCAGGACATCGACGAGATTCCCGAGCACCTGCGCAAGGACCTTGAGTTCCGGTTCGTAGCCGAGGTCGGCGAGGTGCTGGAGGCCGCGCTGCAGCGGCGCCCCACGCGCAAGCGGGCCGCCGGATTGGTCTGAGCGCCTTTGTGTTCCCGAAGCGGAGTAGGGGGTAGGGTTAGCTCCATCCACTTCGCCCCTGCACGAGGAGATCCATGCCAAAGCTAAGTAAGAAGGCGGCAAAAGCTGCGGTGCCGTTCAACCCGGCCGACTTTGTCGACATCGCCAAGTCCAATCCGTACATCCAGCGCGTATTCGAGGATCCGAGCATCCGCGACAACGTCCAGAAGGCCGTGGAGTCGACGCGGAAGGTGATCGACCGCCTGAGCAGCGGCAAGACCACGCCGAAGGCGCTGCTCGAGGACAAGAAGCTGCAGGCCGACCTGCGCACGGCCATCGAGGCGATTCGGGACGCCAGCACC
>JALYXK010000263.1 GCA_030947145.1 Actinomycetota bacterium | reverse complement strand
CCTCAGGGTGCGCTGACCGAGATGCTGCGACGCGGCGAGCGCCGGCGCGCTGATCGATGCCACGGCCGCAAACGCGGCGGCCGCCGCGACGGTTCGGAACCGCGCACCTGGGATGTACGTCAAGGCTGAACCCCTTCTCTTTCTCAGGCCTACGGGGTTAGCTGTCGGGCTCGCGCTGAAAGAGTCTGCGCTACGCCGAATGATTCGGCGATTCGCCCCCGGGGCCTGCTGGCCCCCATGGGTTCCCCGTTCCCCACCGCATGAGCGGCGAGGATTCGGCTTGGTTTCTCGGCACGCGCAGAGTAGCGGAGCTGCAAGATGTATGCCACGCGCAGTGTTATGGCCCGTCGCCGAGCGTCGCTAGGCTACGCGAGCGGTGGATTCCGATTACACCCCACAGGAGGTCGCGCAGCTGCTCGAGCAGGGCACGGTCCAGCTGGTGGACGTGCGTCAGCAGCACGAGCATTTGGCCGGTCGCATCGGCGGCGGCCGGCTGATCGAGCTGAATGAGCTGACCGGCCAGGCCGACGCGCTCGACCCGAACACCCCGGTCGTGTTCTACTGCCGCAGCGGCGGCCGCTCGGCCATGGCCACCGATGCGTTTCGCCGGGCCGGCTTTGACGCCCACAACCTGGCGGGCGGCCTGCTCGAGTGGCACGCCGCCGGCCTCCCGCTCTAGCCGGCCGACTGACACGTCGCCGACCCCTGACCGCTAGCTCCCGTCTCAGGCGACGGTGCTGGGTCACTTCGGTCGGACGTCCGTAGAGCCAGGACAGGACACCCAGGGAAAACAGGTTCTTGGCCCCTCCGGCGTCCCGCGTCAAGGAAGGCGTCCTCGTTGACGATGATCGTCTCCCCGCGCGGCAGCTCGGCCAGGGTGCCGGCCGCCGGACCGACGGGCTTTCCCCCGGACGTCAAACGGGGGTGGCCAGAACCTGACCACCCCCGCGAGAACCCCGTCAACTGCAGTCGCCCCAGAGGCGAATGCCGCTAAAGCTTGATGACGTTGATCGCCTTCGGGCCCTTGGGCCCCGACTCCTCCTCATAGGACACCTTGGCGCCCTCGGAGAGCGAGCGATAGCCGTCGGCGGCGATGCTCGAATGATGTACAAACAGGTCGCGACTGCCTTCGTCGGGCGTGATGAACCCGAAGCCCTTCTCGTCGCTGAACCATTTGACAGTTCCGGTTGGCATGTGGAGTGGTCCTCCGTGGCTTGTAGTGCTGCTACCGCGGAGGATGTTCTCGATCACCACCCGGGCCTGCACCTGCTTGACGCCGTCCTCCTCTTGGGACAGCCTTACGGCGCGGCACGCTAGCACGGTCGGCCGAGGCGGGTCGGGAGCGGATCGCGTTGATCGCGGCCGGAGCACACTTCATCCTTTTGCAGGATGGAAGATCCGATCCGAATCGGGCGAGACGTGTCGATTCCGCTGGCGGAGATCGTCCTGCGCGCCTCGCGATCCTCCGGTCCCGGAGGACAGCACGCGAACGTGACCGCCTCGCGAATCGAGGCGAGCTTCGACGTCGCCGCCTCGGCGTCGCTGACCGAGGCCCAGAAGGCCAGGGTCATCGCCCGCGCGGGCCCGCGCGTGGTCGCCGTGGCCCAGGATGCCCGCAGTCAGGCGCGCAACCGCGAACTGGCCCTCGAGCGGCTCCGCCGGAGGCTCGTGGCGGCGCTGGCGGTGCAGCGCCCGCGGCAGGCGACGAAGCCCAGCCGGGCGGCCAAGCAACGGCGACTGGAGGCCAAGCGCCAGCAGGCCGACCGCAAGCGGGGCCGCCGGCGTCCGGGCGCGGATGACCGGTGAAAGTACGCTCCAGAGCATGCGCTGGCTCGTCGACGGGATGAACGTGATCGGGACCCGGGCGGATGCGTGGTGGAAAGACCGGGACGCGGCGATGCTGAGGCTGGTCGACCTGCTGGAGCGCTGGGCGGCAGTCGAGGGCGAAGACGTGACCGTCGTCTTCGAGCGCAAGCCCTCGCCCCCGATCCGCTCGACGGTGATCGAAGTGGCCCATGCCCCGAAGCCGCGGCGCGATGCTGCCGACGATGAGATCATCCGGCGGCTGCAGGCCGATCCGCAGCCCGGCGCGGTCCGCGTGGCCACCTCCGATCGCTGGCTCGCCGATCGCGCCTACGCACTCGGAGCCTCCGTCGAAGGGGCCGACTCGTTCAGGAATCGGCTCGAAACGGGCTGAACTCGCAGGTCCGGCCCGTCGGCTTGCGACAATTCTGTTATGGCCAACGATCCTTCTCGCCGACCAACCGCGACCCGAGGTCGTTCGACGCCTCCCACCTCGACCCCGCCCGGGTGGAAGGTCACCCCCGCGCCGGATGGCCGAGGGGGCAAGAAACCGGCGGAGAAATCGTCGGGGCCTAACCCCCGCTGGCTGGTCGCGCTGCTGGTGATCGGCCTGCTGGCGCTGAACCTGTGGATCTCCTCGCAGGCGCTCAAGCCCAATCCCCGGGTTCGGATCCCGTTCGCCCCGACGTTCATCAGCGAGGTGAGCGGCAAGAACGTCTCCGAGATCTCCGCCACCGGCGATGCCATCCAGGGCACGTTCAAGAAGGCGGTCAAGTACCCGCCCAGCGATCCGAATGCCGCGAGCACCACTTTCTTCTCGACCCAGATCCCGTCGTTCGAGCCCAACGAGCAGCTCTCCGGTCTCCTCCAGAGAAACGGTGTCACGATCGACGCGCAGTCGCCCGATCAGGGTCCGTCGTTCATCACCAGCATCCTTTTCGGCTTCGGACCGACCCTGCTGCTGGTCCTCCTGTTCGTGGTGCTGATGCGCCGCGCGGCGTCGGCCGGTGGCGGAGCCGGCGGACTGATGTCGTTCGGGCGCTCGCGAGCCCGCCGGGTCGAGGCCATCGACCAGCCGGTCACCTTCGAGGATGTGGCCGGGATCGACGAGGCCAAGGAGGAGCTCACCGAGATCGTCGACTTCCTCAAGAACCCGGACAAGTACCTGCGGCTCGGCGCCAAGATCCCGCGCGGGGTCCTGCTCAGCGGCCTCCCCGGCACCGGCAAGACGCTGCTGGCCCGGGCCGTCGCGGGCGAGGCCGGCGTCCCGTTCTTCCAGATGTCGGCCTCGGAGTTCGTAGAGATGATCGTCGGCGTCGGCGCCTCGCGCGTGCGTGACCTGTTCGCCCAGGCCAAGGAGGCGGCCCCCGCGATCATCTTCATCGACGAGCTGGACGCCGTCGGACGCTCGCGCTCGTCCGGCGGCCCCAACATCTCCGGCGGTCACGACGAGCGCGAGCAGACGCTCAACCAGATCCTCACCGAGATGGACGGGTTCGATCCGCGCAGCGGCGTGATCGTGCTGGGCGCCACCAACCGCCCGGAGATCCTCGATCCGGCGCTGCTGCGGCCCGGCCGGTTCGACCGGCGGGTGGCCGTGCAGCCGCCCGATCGCGCCGGGCGCGAGGCCATCCTCAAGGTGCACACGCGCTCGGTGCCGCTCGGCCCGGGCGTCGATATCGGCTCGATCGCCTCCTCCACCCCGGGCATGGTCGGCGCCGACCTGGCCAACCTGGTGAACGAGGCCGCGCTGCTGGCCGCCCGTCGCGGCCACGACGCGGTCTCCCAGGAGGATCTCAGCGATGCGCTCGAGCGGATCGTGCTCGGCGCCGCCCGCAACGTGATGATGACCGAGGAGGACCGGCGCCGGACCGCCTACCACGAGGCCGGGCACGCGCTGGTGGGGATGCTGACCAAGGGCGCCGATCCGGTCCGCAAGGTGTCGATCATCCCCCGCGGGCAGGCACTGGGAGTGACCTTCTCGGCCCCGGATGCCGACCGGTTCAATTTCGATCAGCGCCATCTCCAGGGACAGATCAAGGTCGCGCTGGGCGGCCGGGCCGCCGAGGAGATGGTGTTCGGCGACCTGACCACGGGCGCCGAGTCAGACATCCAGCAGCTCACCCGGATCGCCCGCTACATGGTGGGCCGCTGGGGCATGAGCAAGGCGATCGGGCCGATCGCGGTGCTGCCCGCCGACGGCTCGGGGATGCTCTTCCCCGGCGTCTCGGAGACCTCCGAGGCGACCCAGCAGCTGATCGATGAGGAGGTCAGGCGGATCGTCGAGGCGGCTCACACCGACGTGATGACCTTGTTGCAGGCCAATCGCGGCAACCTCGAGGACCTCGTCACCGCCCTGCTCAAGCACGAGACGCTCGATGAGGCCGACGCCTACGCGGCGGCGGGTCTGACCCGCAACTCGGCCACCAACGGCGAGCGGTTGATCGCCGCCCCGCCGCCGCCGGTCGTCAGCTGACGGCCGGGACCACCGCCGCCTGACCGTCGCGGCCCGAGCGCGTTAGTCGCCGAGCCGGGTGATCCGGGCCAGCGCCTCGTGGCACTCGACCACGCGGCGTTTGACGGGATCCTTGTCCGGCCGGTCGTGGACGAGGTCCCACGTCCGATCGGCGATCTCCCGGGCGTTCTCCGCCGTGGCCGTCTCGCAAAGACGGTTGACCAGCTTCAGCTCGAACTCCTGGATCTGGTCGGCCGGGTTCCCCGGCTCGAGGCGAGGTAGCGGCTCTCCGGTCGCCTCCTTCCACATCCCGGTGGCCACCAGCAAACGGTTTCGCAGTGTGATCTGGTCCATCGGCGCCATCATCCTAAATGCGCGCGCCGCCCGCGTTCAGATCAGCGGGGTCAGCGAAGTCATCTCGCCAGTCGGGCCGTGATCTCCGAGAAGGTGACGGTGAACGCGCTGGTGGCCGATTCCGTGGCGGTGGCCAGGGCGTTGGCGGCGCGCAGCTCGCCCGCGCGGGTGCGGACGTTAGTCGCGGCGGCCCTGAGCCTGCGGAAGTAGCCGCGGACAACCCGCACCAGCCGCGCATGCAGCCCGGCGACCGGCTCGGGTGGATGGATCGCGCTCAATCCGTCGGCCAGCGCGCCGATCGCGCCGGCCAGCAGGGCGATCGAACGGGACAGCGCCCCCGGTGTCCGCGCCCGTTTGGGAATCGCTTTCTCGGCCTGGGCCAGCTTGGCCTGCTCGGCGCTCAGCTCCTGCAGGTAGGCGCGCCCCGCCTGAGTCTTGGGCTGAGGAGTCCGGGTTCCGTGGCCGAGGAGCTGGCTCGTGCCGGCACAGCCGGTGGCGAGCAACACGCTGGCGGCAACGGCGAGGCCCCCAGCCCTGATGCCCCATGATCCGTCGCGTGGCACGGCCCGAGCCTAGTCGATCAGGACGCGCCAGACCCCAGCTTGGGTAGCTCCTGCTCGAGGCTGAGCATCTCCCCGAAAAGGTCGCCATGCTCCGCCACCCGCGCCAGCACCTGGCCGTAATCAAAGGTCAGGTGCTCCGGATCGCCGGACTCGCGGCAGTTCGAGATCTCCTCCCAGCGCAGCGGGGTCGAGACCGTCGGGCGCGCGCGGGCGCGGAGCGAGTAGACGTTCACCGTGGTCTTGTGGGCGTCATTCTGGCTCCAGTCGACTAGCACCCGGTTTGGCCGCAGCCGCTTGGTCATGCGCGAGACGACGAGCTGGGGCATGCGCTGCTCGAGTAGCTCGGCGATTCTCCGGGCAAACGGCTTGGTGACTGCGTAATCGGCCCGGCGGTTCAGCGGCAGGTAGACCTGTATCCCCTTGGAGCCGGAGGTCTTCACCCCCGTCTGCAGCCCGAGCTGATCGAACAGGCCGTGCAGCACCAGCGCGACCTCGCAGCACTCGAGGATTCCCGCCGGTGCTCCGGGGTCGAGGTCGAACACCAGCATCGTCGGCCGCTCGGGTGCAGCGGCCAGCGACAACGAGGTATGGAGCTCGAGGTCGGCAAGGTTGGCCAGCCAGACCAGCGTGGCCCGATCCTGGGCGAGCGTGTAGTTGACGCCATTGACCTCGACCGTCTGCACCCAGTCGGGCCGATGGGACGGCGACTGCTTCTCGTAGAAGTACGGCGCCTGGGCCCCATTGGGATAGCGCTTGAGGGTCAGCGGCCGGTCACGCAGGTGCGGCAGCACGGCGTCGGCGATCCGGGCGTAATAGGCGATCACGTCGCCCTTTCTGAACCCGGTCTCGGGATACATCACCTTGTCCCAGTTGGTCAGCTTCAGCGCTCGGCCCTCGGTCTCCACCAGCAGCTCGCCCTGCGGTGAGCGCTGGACCCGATCGAACAGTGCCTCGGGGGAGTCGGGGGCCGGGGCGGGCCCGCCGGCCGACGGCTCCGGGGCGGGCTCGCGCACCACCTCGGTGGCGGGCTTGTCGAATCTCAGTCCCTTGAACGACGGCGCGCGCATGACGGCCTCTCCGGTCCACTCGGTGAACTCGATCTCGGCCACCAGCCGCGGCTCCACGAACTGCGCCTCGCGCGGGAGCTTGGGGCCCGCGCCGAACGGCCTCGTCTTGCGCCGCAGCGGCGCGAGCTGCTGCCTTAGATCCTCGAGCGTGCGGTCGGTGAATCCGGTCCCGACCCGGCCGGCGTAGATCAGGGGGGCCGGCGCATCCTCGGCCGCGTCCGGCGCCCAGGAGCCCATCAGGAGCGCGCCGATCCGGTCGGTCCGGCGTCCCTCCCCCGGCAGCCATCCCCCGATCACCAGCTCCTGGCGCAGCGTGTGCTTGATCTTCAGCCACGTCCCGGGGCGCCGGCCGGGCTCGTAGCGGGAATCCAGGCGTTTGGCGATGATCCCCTCCAGGCCCTGCCGGCGGGTGGCCTCGAGCAGGCGGCCGCCGTCGCCGGTGTGCACGGCCGGGACCCGCCAGGCCACGCCGCCGAGCCCGAGCGACTCGAGCCGCTCGCGGCGCTCGCGGTAGGGCAGCTCGGTCAGCAGGTGCCCATCCAGGTAGAGCAGGTCGAAGATCGCGTAGACCACCGGGCTGCTCGCGGCCAGGCGG
Organism: Actinomycetota bacterium; assembly: GCA_030947145.1. GTDB lineage: Bacteria > Actinomycetota > Thermoleophilia > Solirubrobacterales > Solirubrobacteraceae > Palsa-465. Next base: position 1,809 of record JALYXK010000263.1, on the reverse strand, counting down.
CGGACCGAGCTCGGCGAGGTGACGTGCATGCGCTTCTGCAGGCGCCCGAAGCTCGGCCGGCCGTCCTCGCCGAAGGCGACGATCTCTCCGTCGAACACGGCCTCGCGCATCCCCAGCTCGCCGAGCAGGCCCCGGACCTCCGGATAGGCGTCGGTGATCTCGCGCTGGTTGCGACTCTCGAGCCGCAGGCGGCCGGGCTTGGCGTAGGCGATCGCCCGGACGCCGTCCCACTTGATCTCGAACGACCACCCGGACGAATTGGCCGGCGGGTCCCCGGCGCGGGCCAGCATCGGCAGCAGGCGCTCGGGCATCTCCTGCCGAGCCGGATCGTCCGGAGGATCCATCCGGTGGATCATCCAGTCGCTGGCCGACGCGCCCTCCCGGCCGATCGGGAACAGCCCGTAGCGCCCGTGCAGGCGCTCGCCGTGGAAGGTGACCTCGACCTTTCCCGCCTCCCACTTGTGCGTCTCGAAGGTGCCGCGGTCCCAGATGCTCATCGTGCCGGCGCCGTATTCTCCCTGTGGGATCTCGCCCTCGAAGTTGAGGTACTCGAGCGGGTGATCCTCGGTGTGAACGGCGAGCCGGTTCTCAGAGCGGTCGGGCGGGATCCCGTTGGGGATCGCCCAGCAGGCGAGCGCGCCATCGCGCTCGAGGCGGAGATCCCAGTGCAGCCGGGTGGCGTGGTGCTCCTGCACGACGAAGCGGGCGCCCGCGGCCGTGCCGCCTGGGCTGGTGGCGCCCGACGGTTCGGAAGTGGCGGCGAAGTCGCGCTTGCCGCGGTAGGTTTGGAGCTTGTCCTTGGCCATCGGTTGCTCGCCCTGGAGGCAGCGTACGATCTCAGCGGTGGGCAGGTAGTCCCGACCGGCTCAGGCCTCAAATTTGCGAATCGTCACCTGGAACGTGAACTCGTTGCGCGCGCGTCTGCCGCGGGTGCTCGAGTTCCTGGCCGAGTTTCGGCCGGACATCGCCTGCCTGCAGGAGACCAAGGCCGCGCCCGACACCTTCCCGCTGGCGGAGCTGGCGGAGGCCGGATACGGCGCGGTCCACCACTCGGCCGGGCAGTGGGCGGGAGTCGCTCTGCTGGCTCGCGCCGAGCTGCCGATCTCCGATCCCCAGCTGGGACTGCCGGGGGAGCCCACCCCGGCCGAGGCCCGCTGGTGTGAGGCCAGGATCGCCGGCATCCGCTGCGCCAGCACCTACGTGCCCAACGGACGGACGCTGGACAGTCCCGAGTTCCCGCTCAAGCTCGCCTTCCTCGAGGCGATCGCCGCCCGCGTCCGCGGCCTGGCCGGCGCGCCGCTGCTGGTGGCCGGCGACATCAACATCGCCCCGGCGGATCTCGACGTCTACGACCCGGCGGCGTTCATCGGCGGCACCCACGTCAGCCTCGAGGAGCGCACGCGGTTGGAGCGGATACTCGCCGCGGGTCTCTTCGACGCCTATCGCCGCCTGCATCCGGACGAGCAGCAATTCACCTGGTGGGATTACCGCGCCGGCAACTTCCACAAGGGCCTCGGCCTACGCATCGACCTGGCCATGCTCAGCCCCGACCTCGCCGAGCGCCTGCGCAGCTGCGGCATGATCCGCGACTACCGCAAGGGCAAGAAGCCCTCCGACCACGCCCCCCTCATGCTCGAGCTGGCATGAGCCCGATCCCAGCAACCCCGGGAGAATTGCCGCCAGGCAATTCTCCCAATTGAATCGGCGTCAGCCGATTCAACATCTTCAGGTTCTTTTACGTGCAAGCGGGATGATTTCGTGATGGCGCGCGTATTGGTGGTGGATGACGAGCCTGCCGTGAGGCGGGCG
>JALYXK010000232.1 GCA_030947145.1 Actinomycetota bacterium | reverse complement strand
GCGCTCGCGCCGCGGTGCCTGTGGGATACTGGCCCCATCGGGGCGTGGCGCAGCCTGGTAGCGCGCACCGTTCGGGTCGGTGAGGTCCGCGGTTCAAATCCGCGCGCCCCGATTTTCCTCTGGCCGTGTCGGGACTACCACCGCGGCAGGCGAACCCACCGCCCCGGTCCCGGAGGCCTACGAGGACTGCGCCGGCCCGAGGTTGGGCAGGGCCTGTGCGGCCTGTCCGGCCGCGCTCAGCAGCGCCGGAGAGGCGGCGCTCGCCGCGGCGGGACTCGGCGGCGAGGCAGTCCCGTCGTCGGTCGCGGTTGCGGTCGCCGACCCGCTGCCGTTCGGCGAAAGGCTGGGCAACGACCGGATCGCGTTGGTCGCGCCCGCCGCGACGCCGGACAGCGAGCCATTGGTCAGCGGGAGCGAGCCGAGGCCCTGTGGACCGCCGCCGGTGGTTGCCGTACCGGTCTGGCCCAGGTTGACCGCGGGGATACCGCTCGACGGCGTCGCGCTGCCGGCGACACCCGACGGAGACGCCGGCGCTGCACCCTGGGTCGGGTTGGTGGCCGGGACGCCCGAGCCATCGGGGTCCGCCGGTGAACCGCCGGCCGGCGGGCGCGGGCCAGTGCCCGACGTCGAGCCGAGCCTGGGGGTTTGCGTCCTGGGAGCCATGGAGGAGACCCGGAGCCCGAACAGTGGCGTGGTCCCCGCGGCGCTTACCGCCAGCGGGTTCGATTGCCCTTGGCCGGCAGCGCCCCCGAGTACAGCGAACACCGCACCGAAGCGGTCACCCCGATGCGTGACGGTCAGCGCCTGAGCGGCCGACGCGGCATTCGTGGCCTGGCCGAGTACAGTGGCCGGCGGTCGCGAGGGGTGTCTGGGCATGCTCAACACGAGTCCTCCGCCGGCGCCGGCCCCGGCCACCACGACCGCCGCCGTGGCGATCGCCCGACCGACTCCGAACCCGGGGTTGGAGGGATCGAAACAGGGCACCAGCGAGCGCAGCCAGGGAATCGGCGCCAGCACGGCGATCCGGCCGAGCAGGTTGGGGGCGCGGTAGAGCGACTCGTCGATGCCGGCGTCCCGGGCCTGGCGCAGGCACGGCTCGCAATGCGCGACGTGTCGCGCAAACTGGCGGTGCTCGCGAATCCCCAGCGACCCCAGCGGGCGCTCGCCGTCGGAGAGGATCAGCGACTGAACGCGGGCGCAGCGGCGTCCGCTCTCGAGCTCCTCAAACTCCTCCCCCAGGCGCCGGCGGGCGCGGAACAGGGTGCTCTCGACGACCGGCTTGGTCATTCCCAGGCGAGCGCCGATCTGGTTGTAGGAGAGGCCCTCGAGCTCGCGCAGGACGAGAATCCGGTGATGGCTCTCCGACAGGCCGCGGAAGGCGCCGCGGAGGTCGGTCAGGCGTTGCTTGGACTCGACCGCCGCGTCGGGCGTCGGGCTCGTCGAGCGCAGCGCCGCCACCGGGGATTCGCGATCGTCGTCGGGCTCGAGCGGGACCTCGTGAATCCGCCGCGTGCGCCGGTACTCGTCGATGCAGGCGTTCTTGGCGATCTCGTAGATCCACGGCTTGAAGATGATCGTCCGCTCGGTCCTCCGGAGCCGCCGGAGCGCCGAGATGAACACCTCTTGAGCGATGTCCTCGGCTCGGCCGTGGTCCTTGACCATGCCGAAGATGTAGGAGCCGATCCGGCTCCGATAACGGGCATAGAGCTCTTCGAAAGCTCGATCGTCGCCCCGTCTGACCGCAGCAACGAGATCGTGCTCGCTGCTGGCTGGTGCAGGTTGCGTCACGCGTAGCGCCAGTGACATGACCAATCAGTTCCCCCGGGTCTCTTCCCTACCGGATAGCTGAACTATAGCGTTTATTGGCGGGATTTCCAACCATTCTCGTCAAGATCCCTCACCATATTCCGAATGATCCGCCCCGGGGGCGAAATTCCGTTTGAGACCGTCCGCTCGAACGGGCATACTTGGACTCATGTACTGAACGGCGAAGGAGGCAAGAGGAACCAATGGCCAATCACCTGACGCCCACCGAGCTTGCACGCGAATCCGGTTTAGACCGTCGAGAAGTGATCCTCAAGTGCGTTGAGCTGGGCGTCCCGATCTTCAACGGGAAGATCGACAAGACACTTTTCCTCTCGAGCCTGCGTGAGCCGCCGGCGCCTATGGCCAACATCCAGGTCGCCAGCGCTTAGGGCCCACGACTTCGTAGAGCTTAGTTCGAGCCTCCGGGCCAGTCGGCGTACCGACAGGCCCCTCCTGCGTCACTCCTGCGCGGACTCGCGCAGTAGCGTCGAGGTCGTCTGCTCGAGGATCTTCCGCCAGGCGCGTGTCTTCTCGCGCTCGGCCTCGAAGTGCTTGACGACCTTGCGCACGCGGCTGGCCGAGATCTCCACCCCGTGGCGCGCGCAGATCCGTTTGAACCTCGGGTAGTCGTGCGCGAGCTTGAGCGTCACCGACTGGAATCCGTGCCGAGCGATGTCCACGCGCGAGGTGTAGTTCATGATACTCGTCTGGAACATCAGCTCGTCGTTGGGCTCCGGCTCGATCAGGATGATGTCGACGCCGGGATAGCGCTCCTCCCAGCGTCTGGCCATCTCGTGCAGGCGCTGATAAGCCAGCAGCTTGAACGCCTGATAGCCGATGTGGGGAAAACCCATATCGGACACCCGCCGGGCGCGGGATCCGGTCAGCGTCGGAATCCGCCGCTCGAAGTCGTTGACGTAGGGCACGAGCGGATTGACCACGATGATGAACCTGGCGCCGGCCTCAACCGCGATGTCGAGGTTGGTCGTCGACAGCACGCCGCCGTCGATCAGCTCGCGGCCCTTGACCTTGACTGGCTTGTAGATCATCGGGAGCGCGCTGGAGGCGGCTACCGCCTGGGAGATCGGGACGTCATCCCACCCCTGCGCGCCGAGCACGATCCGCTCGCAGCTGTCGAGGTCGGTGGAGGCGATGTACAGGTCGCCGTTCAGCAGCCGAAAGTCGTCGCTGCGATCAGGATCGGAGAGGATCGTCCGCACGTAGCGCTCGATCCCCTCGGCGGTGTAGAGACCGGACGGCAGCGCGTCGGCCAGCCCGACGGCGATATCCACGGCCGAGACCTGTCCCAGATCTCTGACCAGCGTCCGTAACAACAGCGCCAGCCGCCAGGGGAGCCGCAATCCCTTGCTGACGAACTCCGCGTAGTTGGGCTTCAGCAACGAGTTCACGCTCGCATCCGGGAACGGCGTCGGGACCTGCTGCACGATCACCCGCATCATCTCCTCGGGCGTGACCCCGTTGGCCACGGCGGCGGCGATCAGCGAGCCGGCGCTGGTCCCGACATAGACGTCGAATTGGTTGACCGTGCGATTCACCGACAGCAGATCGAGCGCGCGGAGCGCGCCGATCTCGTACACGCCGCCGGTGAATCCGCCGCCTCCGAGCACCAGCGCCGAGCGCGATTGCTGGCGTCGGCGCCGCGCCGGCGAGTCCCGCAAGCCGGCGGCGGGGCGCTCGGCCCCGGTGGTGTCGAGCTTGACGACCTTGCCCATGCCTCGGGCGATTGTAGGCGCGGGCGGCCGTCCGCACCGCAGCTTTCGCCGGCCTGAGCGGTTAGTTATGGACGATGCGAGCTTTCCTGGCTGCCGCCGCCACTCTCGCCGTGACGCTGGGAGTGACCTCGCCGGGCGCCGGGGCTCAGCCCGGCCCGCGGGCCCGGGCGGCCAGATCCCAGCTGAGCACCGTCAAGCGAGCGCTGGCCCAGGGCGTCAAGCTCGCCGGGCGCTCCAGTGGCGCCTACGTCGACGACCTGACCACCGGCCAGGTCCTGTTCGCCTCGGCCGCGTCCACCCCACGTCTGCCGGCGTCGGTGCAGAAGCTTTACACGACCTCTACGGCGCTGCTGCGCTTCGGTCCCCAGGCGAACCTCGTCACCTCCGTGTACGGAGTCGGGCAACTCGACGCGAATCGCGCCTGGAACGGGAAGCTCTACCTGCGGGGCGGCGGCGACCCGACGTTCGGCTCGGCCAGCTACGACCAGTTCGCCTACGGCACCGGCGCGACGCTGCAGCGCTTGGTGACCAACCTGCTGCGAGCGAGCCCGATTCGCTCCGTGCATGGCGCGATCATCGGGGACGAGTCCTACTTCGACTCGCGCCGGGGCACGCCGGCCACCGGCTACGCGGCAGGCAGTTATGTCGAGGGCCAGCTCAGCGCGCTGATCTACGACCGGGGGTTTGCCGACCAGCAGGGCACCACCTTCCAGCGTCGTCCCGCGCTGTTCAGCACCGACGCGTTCGCCGGCGCCCTGCGCGCGGCCCGGGTCAAGATCCCCGCCTCCACGCGGATCTACACCGGCTCGACCCCACCCGGAGCCAAGCTGCTGACCGTCGTGCATTCGCCGCGCCTGGCCACCTTGATCAAGCTGACCAATACGCCGTCCGACAACTACTTCGCCGAGATGCTCCTGAAGGGCCTCGGCGCGCGATTCGCGCATTCGGGGACGACGGCCGCCGGCGTCGCGGTGGTCAAGGCGCAGATCGCCAAGAGCTTCGGCATCCATCCCTCGTTCGACGACGGCTCGGGGCTCTCCTACGGCGACCACTCCAGCCCGCTGGAGATCGGGCGCCTGCTGGCCAAGATGGCCTCCAATCCCGATTTCATGAACTCGCTGGCGGTAGCCGGGGAGACCGGGACGCTGTCCGGTGAGATGAACGGCACCGTCGCCCAGGGAAAGTGTCGCGGCAAGACCGGCACGCTTTCCGCCGTCTCCAACCTGGTGGGCTACTGCACCGCCCGCAACGGTCACACGCTGGCCTTCGCCTTTCTGATGAACGCGGTCGACCCCAACGCCGCGCATCCAATCCAGAACGCCATGGCCGAGGCGCTAGCCGCCTACGACGGCTAACCCGGCCGGGGCCGGCGCAGGGCCGGTGACCCGGCCGCCGGGTCAGGCGAACAGCTGGCGCAGCCCGTCCTCGTCGAGCACCGGCACCTCGAGTCGCTCCGCCTGAGCCAGCTTCGAGCCCGGGCTCTCGCCGGCCACCAGGTAGGCGGTCTT
>JALYXK010000226.1 GCA_030947145.1 Actinomycetota bacterium | reverse complement strand
GGGCGAACTCCCAGCCGGGGTGCTTGGCATCGACGCGGCGCATGTACCGGTCGCGAGTCTCCTTGGCGATCACCGAGGCCGCAGCGATCGCGGCACTCTTGGCGTCACCGCCGATCACGGCTCGCTGGTCGTAGCCGAGCGCGGCCACGGAGAAGCCGTCGCTGAGGCAGATGCAGCCTTCGCAGGCGACCTGGCGCAGGGCGTCGCGCAGCGCTGCCAGGTTGGTCTTGTGGAGGCCCCGCGAGTCGATGCCCGGGGCGCAGCGGGAGACGATCGCCACCTTCGCGGCGACGCGCAGAATCACCGGAAACAGCTCGGCGCGGGCAGCCGCCGTCTGCTGCTTGGAGTCATTCAGCGTCCCCAGCGCGCGGACGTCGGCCGGCCGCAGTCGGTCGAGATCGAACAGGACGGCGGCGGCGACGAGCGGTCCGGCGAGGCAGCCGCGTCCCGCCTCGTCGGCGCCGGCGACGAACGGCACGCCCAGCGCGCGATCGAAGGCGAACAGCCGGCGCGCCGCGCGGGCGCGGCCACGACTAGAGGAAGCCGATGCGGTCCGGCGGCCAGTAGGTGAGGAACGCGATGCCGATGACCCACTTGTCGGGGACGGGACCCCAGAAACGGCTGTCGTCGGACTCGCCACGGTTGTCCCCCATCATGAAGTAATCCCCGGGCGGAACCACGATCGATTTCTGGAAAGTGCACGAAGAGCCGGGATTGCTGCCGCAGGGAGCGATGTAGGAATCCTTCTCGCGGACGCCGTTGCGGGTCACGTGGCCATTCACGATCGAGATCCGGTCGCCGGGGCCCCCGACCACGCGCTTGATGAAGGTCTGGCTGGACTCCGACGGGGTGGGCGCGTCGCAGGGCTGGCTGTGGCCGGGGCCCTGCGCCGAGCTGCCGCAGACCGCCGCTTGCGGGTCCGCCCCCGCCGGCGGATGGAACACCACCACGTCACCCACGCTGGGGTGGTTGATCAGCCGGTTGGTGAGCACGCGCTGACCGATTTTCAGCGTCGGCACCATCGACGCGCTGGGGATCCGGTAGGGCTTGACGATGAACGCTTGAATCAGGAGCGCCAGACCGACCGCGACGACGACGGTCACGACGAGCTCGATCAGCGATTTGAGCCCGGACTTCTGCGCAGATCGCGGCGGGCTCAATTGGTACCTCGGGCCACTGGCGGGTCGCGGGGTACCCGGCGTGGGCGCAGGGCCCTAGAGGAAGCCGACACGGTCGGGGGGCCAGTAGGTGAAGAACGCCTTGCCGATGATCCAGGCCTTGGGCACCGGCCCCCAGAAACGGCTGTCCTCGGAATCCGGCCGGTTGTCGCCCATCATGTAGTAGTCGCCTTTGGGGATGGTGATCGTGCCCCGGAAGGTGCACGAGCTGTCTCCGGCGCAGGGAACGATGTAGGCATCCTTCTCCGGCTTGCCGTTGCGGATCACGTGACCGTTGACGATCGAGATCCGGTCCCCGGGCAGGCCGACTACGCGCTTGATGAACGTCTCCGAGGAACGCTGTGACTGGACCACATCGCAGGCCTCGGCCCGGCGCTGACCCGTCTGGGCACTGCCCTGGCTGGGGTCGGCGCAGTTGGCGAAATCCTTCGGCGGATGGAACACGATGATGTCCCCGACGTGAGGAGAGGAGAAGTGTGTGCCGACGCGATCGACCAACACGCGCTGATTGATATGCAACGTGGGCAGCATCGACCCGCTGGGGATCCGGTAGGGCTTGATGATGAAGGCCTGGATGCCCAGCGCCAGGCCGAGCGCGACCGCGACGATCACAACGAGCTCGAACGCCGAGCTCGCGAGCGACTTCTTGGTCGCGGTCACACCTACTCTTCGCCGGCGGCGGCGGGCGCGTCGGTGCTCGGCGCGGCGACGCCGTTCGCGGCCGGAGCCTCAGCGTCCTCGGCCACCGGCGCGTACAGCAGCTCGCGCTGCACCAGCACCTCGGGCCCCGCTGAGCGCCGTTCGCGCACCCTGGCCCGCTTGCCGACGCGGCCCCGGAGGTAGTACAGCTTGGCCCGTCGGACGTCGCCGCGTGCCGCCACCTCGATCCGCTCGATCTTCGGCGAATGCAACGGGAACGTCCGCTCGACGCCCACGCCGAAGGACTGCTTGCGGACCGTGAACGTCTCCCGCGCCCCGTGACCCTGACGCTTGATCACGACGCCTTCGAACACCTGCGTACGGCGACGCGTGCCCTCGATCACCTGGAAGTGCACGCGCAGCCGGTCCCCGGCGTCAAACGTCGGTACGCGGCGCAGTTGAGCGCGCTCCAGGCTTTCGATGACTGTGCTCATAACGTGGACGCCGTCGATCCGGGCGTCGGCAACAAGAAACTAGCGCAGTAGGAATGGTTCCGACCTGCGCGGGCGGCCTATGCTAGCGAACCGGCATCGCCAGCGACCCCGCGTCCGGGGGCGGGCGGATGGGCCCGAGCTCAGTTCGAGTTGGCCCGCGTGCGGCTCTGGGCCCGGCGCCACTCGCGGATCTGGGCGTGGTGGCCGGAGAGCAGGACCGGTGGGACGCTCCAGCCGCGGTACTCGGCGGGCCGGGTGTAGTGCGGGTACTCGGGCGCGCCCTCGAGCGCCCGGCTGAAGGATTCCTCGTGGGCGGAGTCCTCGTGTCCGAGCGCGCCCGGCAGCTTGCGCAGCACCGCGTCGCAGAGAACCATGGCGGCGAGCTCGCCGCCGGCCAGGACGTAGCGTCCGATCGAGACCTCCCCGCCGGCGAAGTGCTCGATCACGCGCTCGTCGAATCCCTCGTAGCGTCCCGAGAGCAGCGTCAGCGCGGGCTCGTCCGCCAGCTCGTCGACCAGCGCGTCGTCGAGCACCCGCCCGCTCGGAGTCAGCGCGATCACCCGGCGCTGCTCGCGCAGCTGCACCGGATCGAGCCCATAGCGCGCCCGCATCGCCGCCTCCACCGCGTCCACCCGGAGGACCATGCCCGCGCCGCCTCCGAACGGTGTGTCGTCGACCTGTCCACCGGTCAGCGGCGTGTGATCGCGGTAGTTGACGTAGGCCAGCCGGTGACCGTGGGCGAGGGCGTTGGCGACGTGGCGCTGGCCCTCGAACCAGCCGAACGCCTCGGGGAACAGCGTGAACACGTCGATCTCCACCGGCTACCCGTCCTCCCCCAGGAACCGCAGGTCGACGTCGATCTGGCGGTTGCCGACGTCGACCGCGCGCACGGCATCGCTCACCAGCGGCACCAGCAGCTCGGGCAGCCCGTCCGCTCGCGTGACCTGCAGGACCTCGCAGGACGGGAGCGCGAGCAGTCGGCTGACCGTACCGATCGATCGCCCGGCGTCGTGGACGGTGCAGCCCTCGAGGTCCTCCGCCCACCATTCGTCGGGCTCCAAAGCCGGCGCGGCGGCTCGCTGCACCAGCAGCTCGGACCCGCCCAGCGCCTGCGCTGCGGCCCGGTCCTGGCAGCCCTCGACCCGCAGGATCACGCGCCGGTCATGGCCGGCCCGGCGGGTGATCAGCCGGACCCGGTCAGCCAGCATCACGTGGCCGCCGAGCTTCAGCAGGCCGGGGGTGGCCTGCATCACATGAAAGCTGCCGTCGAGCCCGTGCGGGCTGCCGACCAGACCGGCCCGCAGCCACCCCTGCATCACACGTCGACGATGTCCACGAACACGCGCCGGCCATCCTTGACCGACACGCACTTGACCACGGAGCGGAGCGCCGACGCGGTCCGCCCGCCCCGGCCGATCACGCTGCCGTAGTCGTCGGGGGCGACGGACAGCTCGAGCACGATCGTGCCGTCCTGCTCCTCCACCTCGGTCACGCTGACCTCATCGGGGCTGTCCACCAACCCGCGAGCCAAGTACTCGAGCAGCTCCTTCATCGAGCCGATCGCTCTCGCTCAGCTGATGCCCTGGGTACGCAGCAGCTTGCGGACGGTGTCCGTCGGCTGCGCGCCGCGGCCGAGCCAATCGCGGATCCGCTCCTCGTTGAGCACGATCGTCGACGGGTTCGTTTGAGCGTTGTAGTGACCGACGGTCTCGATCACGCGACCGTCGCGCTTGGAGCGCTGGTCGGCGACGACAACCCGCCAGATCGGGTTCTTGCGGCCGCCGATGCGAGTTAGTCTGAGTCTGACTGCCATAGCGCTGGTTGAGGTTAGCGGGTCCGCGCGCGGCGGGGTCAGCGGGCCCCAGCGGAGGCTGGTCGAATTTCCTCCGAATCCCGGAGGTTTCTCGACCAGGCTCGCGATCCTGCGGCTTCGAGCTGAACTCGGCGATTCGGTTTCCGAACAACGCACACCGCGGGCAGCTCTAGCGGCCCTGGCGCATCAGGGCGCCGAGATCGGGCATCCGCCCGGAGGCAACCTGACGCATGATCTTGCGCATCGACTCGAACTGCTTGATCAGCGCCTTGACCGCCTGCACGTTGGTGCCCGATCCACGCGCGATCCGCAGCCGCCGGGAGCCCTTGATCAGCTCCGGATGGCGACGCTCCTGGGGCGTCATCGCCAAGATGATCGCCTGGATCCGGTCGAAGTCGCGTTCGTCGACCTTCACCCCACGCAGTTCCTTGCCCATCCCGGGGATCATCCCGAGCAGGTTCTGCAGTGGACCGAGGCGACGCACCTGCTTGAGCTGGTCAAGGAAATCGTCGAGGCCGAACTCGGACTTGCGCAGCTTGCGCTCGAGCTCGGCGGCCTGATCCTCATCGTAGGCGGACTCCGCCTTTTCGATCAGGGTCATCACGTCGCCCATACCGAGGATCCGCTGGGCCATCCGGTCCGGGTGGAAGCGCTCGAACTGATCCTGTTTCTCTCCGGTGGAGGCGAACAGGATCGGCTTGCCGGTGATCGCCTTGACCGACAGCGCCGCGCCACCGCGCGCATCGCCGTCGAGCTTGGTCATGAGGACCCCGTCGAAGTCGACTACGGCAGCGAACTGCTCGGCCACGGCGACGGCGTCCTGACCGGTCATCGCGTCGACCACGAGCAGTACGTTCTGGGGCTTGACCGCCTTCTTGATGTCGGCGAGCTCCTTCATCAGCTCGCTGTCGACGTGCAGGCGGCCGCTGGTGTCGACGATCAGCACGTCCTTGCCCTCGGACTGCGCGCGGTCTCGCGCCCACGCGGCGATCTTGACCGGGTCGCGGTCGGTGCCCTGCTCGTAGACGTCGGCCCCGGCCTGGGCGCCGACCTTGATCAGCTGCTCGACCGCGGCCGGCCGGTAGACATCGCACGCGGCCACGGCCACCGAGGAACCGTGCTGCTCGCGCAGGTAACGCGCGAGCTTGCCGGTGGCGGTCGTCTTGCCCGATCCCTGCAGCCCGGCCATGACGATGATCGTCGGCGGCCGTGGGGAGAAGGTCAGTTCCTGCGATTCGCCCCCCATCAGCTCGGTCAGCTCGTCGGAGACGATCTTCACCACCTGCTGACCCGGGTTGAGCTGGCCGATCACGTTGGCGCCGAGCGCGCGCTCCTTGACGCCGCCCGTGAAACTCTTGACCACCTTGAAGTTGACGTCGGCCTCGAGCAGGGCGAGCCGGATCTCCCGCATGGCGGCCGAGATGTCGGCCTCGGTCAGGGTGCCGCGCCCGCGGACCTCGGTGAGGGTGGCCTGAAGCTTGTCGGCGAGCGAGTCGAACATCGTGGTCCTGGTAACGCAGCGTACTGAGCCGGCGCCCGCGAGCGGTCAGCTGATCAGGGCCTGGGCGAAGTCCGTAGGGTCGAATGGGCGCAGGTCCTCGAGCTGCTCTCCTGTGCCGATCAGCTTCACCGGGATCCCGAGCTCGCCGGCGATGGCCAGCGCGATGCCGCCCTTGGCCGTCCCGTCGAGCTTGGTCAGGACCAGGCCGCTGACCTCGATCGCCTCCGAAAACATCTGCGCCTGCCGCAGACCGTTCTGACCGGTGGTGGCGTCTACGGTGAGCAACGTCTCGTGGGGTGCCTCCGGGATCTGCTTGGCGATCACCCGGCGCACCTTGGCCAGCTCGGCCATCAGGTCGTCCTGCGTGTGCAGGCGGCCGGCGGTGTCGACGATCACCACGTCGGCGCCCTGCGTGCCGGCCTGCAGGCAAGCGTCGTAGGCGACCGAGCCGGGGTCGGCGCCGTCGGGTCCGCGCACGAATGTGGCCCCGGCCCGCTGGGCCCATTGCTCGAGCTGCTCGACCGCCGCCGCCCGAAACGTGTCGGCCGCCGCGAGCACGACGGTATGCCCGAGCTCACGGCTGAGGTGCCAGGCGAGTTTTCCGGTGGTGGTGGTCTTGCCGGTGCCGTTGACGCCGGCCATCAGAATCACCGTCGGCTTGGCGGTCAGGTCGATCCGGTCCTCACCGGTCCGGGCGATGTCGGCCAGCAGTTCGGTCAGCCGCTGGGTCAGCGCCTCGCCGCCGGTGATCTCTCCGCCGGTCGCCTCCTGCTCGAGCTGCCCCACGACCCTGGCCGTCATCCGCGCGCCCACGTCCGCGTAGATCAGCGCCTCCTCCAGCCGCTCCCAGGTCTCGTCGCTGAGATCCTCGAACAGCGTGGCCTGGATCTCGCTGGTAAGAGCCTGCCGGGTCTTGCGGAGGTTCTCGCGTAGCCTGCGGAACCGTCCCCCCCGCTTCTCGTCCCCGGACGCGTCATCCGGCGCCGACGCGCTGGCGCCCTCGACGATGAACAGCTCCTCCCAGTCACGGGCCATCTAGGCGGCGGCTTCGGTCGGCTCGGGGGCAGCCTCCCGCGGAGGCATCCGCCGCGAGATCACCTTCGAGATCCCGTCGCCGCCCATCGAGACGCCGTAGAGCGAGTCGGCGGCCTCCATCGTCCGCTTCTGGTGGGTGACGACGATGAACTGCGCCCGCTGGGAGTACGTGCCAAGCAGATCCAGGAAGCGGTCGATGTTGAGATCGTCGAGCGCCGCCTCGACCTCATCGAGGATGTAGAAGGGACACGGTTTGGCCAGAAACACCGAGAACAGGAACGCCAGCGCGGTCATCGACTTCTCGCCGCCGGACAGCAGCGAGAGCCGCTTCATCGCCTTGCCGGCCGGCGTGATCTCGATCTCCACGCCGAGCAGGTCCTCCTCGCTCTCCTCCCCGGACTCCGGCTCCTCGGCCCCGGCGAGGTGATCGTCGCCGTCCGCGCCCGGAGACTGCCCGCCGAGCACGCGGGCCGGGCCGTCCCGCTCGGCCACCAACGTCAGCCGGCCGCGGCCGCCGGGGAACAGCCGCTGCGCCAGCTCCCCGAAGTTGCGCGCCGCGGCCGCGAAGGTCCGCTCGAACGTCTCCCGGATCTCGCGGTCGGTGTCGTGGATCAGCCGCTCGAGCTCGCGCAGCGCCGTCTCCAGATCGGCGCGCTGGCGCTCGAGCTCCTCGACGTGCTCGACCGCGGCCGCGTACTCCTCCTGAGCCAGCGGGTTGACCGGGCCGAGCTGCTCACGCCGACGGGCCAGCCGCTGCACCCGATCCGCCAGCGCCTCGCGCTCCTCGGCGCCGAGCGCCTCGGTCGCGGCGACCGCCTCGAGCTCGAGCCGGGTGGCCAGCTCGCGCAGCTCCTGATCGGCGTCCGCCGCCTGATCGCGGGCCCTCTGAGCCCGCACCTCGAGCGCGGTCAGGGTCTCGTTCTCGGCGTGCAGCCGCGAGTGCAGCGCCGCCTCCTGCTGGGCGCAGGTCCGCAGCTCGCCGGCCACGTGCTCGCCGGCCTCGCGGTCGGCGGCCAGGGCCGCCTCGAACCCGGCTCGCTGCTCGGCGATCGCCGCCGCCGCCGCCTCGATCGCCGCG
>JALYXK010000209.1 GCA_030947145.1 Actinomycetota bacterium | reverse complement strand
GAGATCTGCTCGAGAGCAACTGGCGCCGCCCGATGTTCAAGCTCGTGCATGACGACGTCGGGAGCCACGACGTGATCACGTCGATGTGCGACGAGCGCCGCTACCAGATCGACTACGGCGTGGAGGGCCACCGCAGTTGCCGCACCAACTTCACCGAGGCCTACGCCCCGTGGGGCATCGGGGAATGGGAGATCCCCGATCCGTTCAACTTCTTTCAGAACGCCCCGATCCACCCGGACCGGAGTTTCGGCAACGAGGTCCCGCCGGGGAAGCCGGGTGACGCGATTGTGCTCGAGGTGCTGATGGACTCGATCGCCGGCATCTCGGCCTGCCCCCAGGACCTGAATCCTTGCAACGGGTTCAACCCCTCGCCGATTCTCGCTCGCGTGCACCACACCTACCTGGCGCCGTAGCTCATCCGTGAGCCGTCCGCCGATCGAGCGAATCCGGCTGCCCGACGCGCTGCCCGAACCGATCAGCCACTACACCGACGCCGTGCGGGCCGGGGACACGGTCTGGGTCTCGGGCCTGCTGGCGGTCGACCCCGCCGGCGCGCTGGTCGGCGACACCGATGTGGTGGCCCAGGCCGAGCAGATCTTCCGCAACCTGGCCGTCGTTTTGGAGCACGTCGGGGCCAGCACTGGTGGAGATCGACGCGGTCGTATACGCGCCGCGCTGAGGCGGTACCGATCGCCGAGGGTCGGTAGCGCCAGCGGATGTGCCCGGCCAGCGCGTCCGCGTCGACCGCGGGCC
Source organism: Actinomycetota bacterium (assembly GCA_030947145.1). GTDB lineage: Bacteria > Actinomycetota > Thermoleophilia > Solirubrobacterales > Solirubrobacteraceae > Palsa-465. Next base: position 7,524 of record JALYXK010000209.1, on the reverse strand, counting down.
GGGCGGGGATGACTCGCGGCGGGCAACAGCTCACGAGTCAGGCGGCAACTCGTGCTCGGCCCGCAGCCGCTTGGCCAGGGACTGCAGTAGGGCCCAGGCGATCGCGGCGTTTCCCTGCGCCAGCGGGCGGAAGTCCCAGTAGGTGAGTCCGTAGCAGACGAGGTCACCGGCGGCGGTGACGGTCGCGGAGCGCGTGCCGCCGTCGATCAGGGCGATCTCACCGAAATAGTCGCCGGCCTTCAGCCCGGGGCGCGGCTTGCCGCGGACCGAGACCGTCGCCTCCCCGGAGTGGATCAGGAAGAAGGCGGCTCCGCCCGAGCCCTCCTTGGTGACCGTCTCGCCCGCGGCGAAGTGGCGTTCCTTGAACAGGCACGTGATCTGCTCGAGATCGGCCGGGCCGAGGTCGGCGAACAACGGCACCTGCTTCACGGCCTCGACCGGGGCGCCGGGCATCGCCACCGAGGGTGGCGCCGGGTCATTGCCTCGGGTCACCGCCCGGCATTGCAGCAAATAGAGCTCGTCGCCCGCGATCGCCCATTCGATGTCGCGCGCGGGCCCATAGATCTCCTCGCAGCGTTCGGCCAGGCGACTCAGCTTGTCGAGGTGATCGCCGTCGAGGCAGAGTCGCTCGATGAGCTCGGCCGGAACCGGCCTCTCGACCGTGCCGCCGTCCGGCAGCGAATGGATGGCCACCTTCTTGAACCCGGGCGTGCGCTCGAGCACCTGGCCCGAGCGGTCGAGGCGGTACATGTCGGGAATCACCCGGCCGGCGACGACGACCTCGCCGAGTCCCCAGCTCGCCTCGATCACCCGCTCGTCGGCTCCGGTGACCGGATGCCGCGTGAACATCACCCCGGCGGCCACCGGATCGAGCAGGGACTGGACGACGACGCCGACACTCGGGCGGGTGAAGAGGCCGACGCGCTGGCGATAGGTGATCGCCGAGTCGGAGTTCGCCGACCACCAGACCTCCCGCAGGGCCGAGCTCAGTTCCTGCGACGATGGGACGCCCAGCAGCGTCAGGTGCTGGCCGGCGAAGCTCGCCTCCGCGCCGTCCTCGTCGACGGCCGAGGAGCGGACGGCCAGCGGTCCCGGGATCGGCCCGGCCCACTTGGCCACCTCGGTGATCGCGTCCTCCTCTCCGGCCGCGACGGCCTCGACGATCGGACCGGACAAGGCGATCCCGGGCGGAATCGGCAGGTCCGCCCTCGCCGCCTGCCCGAGCCCGACGGCCTTGGAGCCGAAAACCGCGTCGTCGACCGCGTCCTCCAGTGCGACGACGCTCTTCACTAGAGCACCGTCACTTCGGCGGCGTCACCGTCGACGCGCACGCGCGTCCCGTCCGGGATCCGGTCGGTAGCCTCGCGCGTCCCGACCACGCCGGGGATGCCGTACTCCCGGGCCACGATCGCCGAGTGCGAGAGCAGGCCGCCGCTGTCGGTCACGATTGCGCCGAGCAACGGCAGCAGGATGTTGAACGCCTCGGTCGTGGACTCGGTCACCAGCACGTCGCCCTGTTGGATCAGCCCGAACTCCGACGGTCCCGAGACGCGGCGCGCCGGCCCTTCGTAGACGCCGCCGCTGGCGGCGAGGCCACGCAGCACGTGCTCCTCGTGCTGCTCCGTGGAACTACCGAACATCGCGTCGATCACGATGCCCATGGCCCGCATGACGCGGCCGACGGCCGGGGGCAGGCCCGATGGGTCCGGCGGGGAAGGTGCGGGCGGGCCGAGGGACCGTGGCGCCTCCTTGGCGTTGTGCGTGGTGCGCCAGGCGAAGCGCTGGGCAAGCTCATCGGCCGACGGTCCGCCGGTGCCGGACACCAACGCCAGCATCTCCGCAAAACCGGCGTCGACGAAATGCTCCGCATCATGGATCCGGCCCTGGCCGGCCACGCGGCGGCCGGCGCCCAGGGCCGCGCGGCGCATGATGCCCGAGGCCCAGATATCACTGAACACCCCACGCTCATCGCGAATCCGGTACATCAACCGGGCCTCCTCCAGCATCCCGTCGAACTCCTCCCGATGCTCCTCGGGCACCTTCCCCCGCACCTCGGCGACCTTGGCCTCCACCTCGGCGGCCGTCGCGTCATCGGCCGCCCCGGCGACGGAAACACGAATCGCCCGCAACAGCGCGTCAGGAAGCTCGAGCGCGTAACGGCCCGAGATGTCAAACCCGTCCAGCAGCCGATACCCCGTCAACTCGAGATACGCCGAGACCGCGCGACCCGCGTCACTATCCCGCGCGCGCAACCGCTCCAGCACCAGACCCGGATCCCCGTCTGACTCCAGCAGCTCCCGGGCGCCGGGATCGGCGTTCACGGCCGCGATCAGCTCGGCGAGCTCGCCCGAGACCCCGGCCGACACCGGCGCCGCGCCGCGCATCATCCCCAGCAGCTCAGCCGCCGGCACCCCGGTCCAGTCCCCCGCGTGCGCGAGCAGATCACCGATCGCGATCATCGCCGCGCCGGTATGGCGCATGTGCTGAAAGACCATCTCGATGTGATGCTCACGACAGCGCGTCAGATACGCGCACAACTCCTCCTCAGACAGCGCCTCGGGATCAATGGACTGCAGCTCGCGATGGGTCCGGATCGACGCCGGCTTGAACGTCTCATCCCAATCCCGAAGCTGCTCGCGCCACAGCTTGCCCCGCCAGACCTCTTCCGCGCGCCGGAAACGCTCCGGGATCTCCGCGTCCGAGGCCGGCCGCACGGTGTTGTAAGCAAAGCCGTTGACGTACGCGGTCTCCAGCCCGTCGATCACCATCCCGTAGTAGCCCGCGAACTCGCGGAAACCGCGGCGGAACGGCTCGGGATGCATCTCCGTCCAGTACCGCGTCACCGGGCGCGGAAAGTGAACCGCGTCCAAGTTCCACGAACCGGCGCCCGGAGGCTCGAAGACCAGGTCGGCCGTTGAATCTAAGGAGGTCACTTGCAGTCCCCTCACTTCTCGTGTTGCCCCGAGACAACCCCGGCCCCGGGGGGCTCAGCGGAGTCTTTCGTATCGAGCAACCGTTAAGCAAGGGCCTGTGCCCCAAAGCGCCCGCAGTCAGCGGCCGGAGAGTAGGTCTGCTGCCCGGGCCAGCCGCGAGGGCGAGTTCGTGCGTGACTCGTGCTGGTCGGCGGCGCGATACAGCGCGTAGACGGTGCGAGCGCCGGCGAACCGCAGCGGCTCGGGCTCCCAGCGGCGCCCGACCGGACCCACCCAGGGCAGCCCGGTGAGCTCGGATTCGTATCCGAGGAGCAGATCGCGGAGCGTCCGCCCGGCCAGGTTCGCCGCCGCGAGCCCGTCGCCGACATATCCGCCCGCCCAGGCCAGTCGGCGCTGTGGGTCGAACCCGACGGCGGGCATCCAGTCGCGCGCGACGCCGAGCACGCCGTGCCAAGCGGCCTCGATCCGGGTCTCGCCAAGGACGGGGAACAGCGCCAGCAACCGGTCCCTGAGCTCCCGAACCGTGTCGTCGGGGACCGGGCCCTCGCGGTCGGTGCGCGAGCCGAACCGATAGGGGACGCCACGTCCCCCGATCGCGATCCGGCCGTCGGCCGTGCGCTGCAGGTAGACGTAGCGGTGGGCGGCGTCGCGGAGCGTCTCGGCGCCCGACCAGCCGATCTGCGACCAGAGTCGATCGCGCAGTGGCTCGGTGACGATCATCGAGCTGTTCATCGGGAGCAGCGCGCGGCGCAGGCCGGGCAGGTCGGCGGTATAGCCCTCGGTCGCGCGCACCACGGTGCGGGCGCGCACCCGGCCGTGGGGGGTGACCGCGACCCCGCCCTGCAGCGAACTGACCGGCGTCCCTTCGTGAATCGTCGCGCCGGCGCGCTGCGCCGCCTCCGCCAGTCCGCGCACCAGCCGCGCGGGATGCACGCGCGCGCAATGGGGTGAGAACAGCGCGCCGCGCAGTCCGGCGGCATTCACCCGGCGCGCCGCCTCGGCCGCGTCCAGCAGCTCGTCGTCTCCGCCACAGATGCTCTGCTCGGGTTGGCGACGCAGTCGCTGCAGCTGCGGGTCCGAGCACGCGAGCGCGAGCGTGCCGGCGTGGTGGAAGTCGCACTCGATCCCCTCGCGCGCGACGACATTGCCGACCTCCCCGACGGCGCCCTGGATCGCCGCCGCCATCGCACGGGCCCCACCCTCGCCGCCGCGCCGTCGCCAGCGGTGGCCTGGTCCGGCGATCTCGCCGACCACCCACCCGCCGTTGCGACCGGAGGCCCCGAAGCCCGCGTACCGCGCCTCGAGCACAACCACGTCGAGCTCGGGCGCCGCGCGGCGCAGCTCGTACGCCGTCCACAAGCCGGTGAAGCCGGCGCCGACAATGCAGACGTCGGCGTCGCGATCGCCCGGCAGCGGCGGGCGCGGCTCGAGCGGCCCGACCTCGGTCAACCAGTGGCTCGGCGCGGCGCCGGTTGGATCGCCCACTCCCGCGATGCTAGTGCGCGGCCGAGGGTTCCCGTCAGAGCAGCTTGGCCAGGGCGGAAACAAACTCCTTCTCGTTGTTCCAGTAATCGTGCGCCTGCAGGCCACCGCCCGAGCTGTACTTGGTGTTGTCGACCTGGCAGTCCGCGATCGACACGTGGCGGAGGGTTCCGTCGGCACCACGGGCCACCAGGAGCCCGCCGTCGGGCTGGGTCGGCTTGTCCCAAGGATCGCCGGGACGCCAGTCGACCGGCGGGTTCAGCGGGTCGCCCACCGGGTCGTGGGGGTCGCAGAAATTGCTCCAGGTCAGGCTCCCGGCCGGTTCCAGCACGGCGGCGAGCTCGCCCACGTGATCTCCCCAGGCGAACATGTCGACGTACTTGCGGATCGGGCTGCCGGCGGTGACGAAGTGGCGGAAGAGCCCGGCGCGCTCGCCCTCCCACGACGAGAACGGCAGCCGGCAGAGCACATCCCAAGAGAGGACGGTGCCCTGGCTGTGAGCGTTGATCACCACTGCGCTGATGTCGTCCCGGGCGATCAGCAACAGCAGTGCGTCCTGCACGAAGTCGCGAACCCGCTCGCGGAGGTCGTTGCGCGTCACGTAGGTGGCGATGTCGTCCTGCAGCGCCCGCAGCGTCCCGAAGGCGCCCGGGGCCGAGGGACCCGCCGCCGCGGGCTCGCCGGTCGTGGCCTGCGCGCCGCGGTGCCGGATGCGCGCGAGCAAGCCGTGGTGGACGGGCGGATCGATATCGCTGCGCGGGGTCAGCGTCGAGCGAGGATCTCCGCCCGAGTCCTCGTGGGCCGCGGCCCAGGCATCGGACAGCAGCAGCCGCAGCGCCCCCAGCGCGCTGGTGTAGTGGCCATGAGAGATCGCGGCGCGGGCCAGCGCCTCCGCCGTCTCCCCGAGCCGGGGCTCAAGCGGCTCCGACGGCGAGTAGACCAGCGCCACGTGCGCGATCTGGCCCTCCTCGCCCACAAGCTCCTGCCTCTGGTCCAGGCGGGCCAGCCCCTCGGCCGGCGAGCCGTTCCATTCACTGCTCACGTACACCGGCCCGCCGGCCCCCGGTCGGTGCGGATCCTCGCCGAGCCGATCTCCCAGCGGCTGGCGCAGGTGCTCGTGCAGCGCATCGGCGTAGCCCGGGTGGCCGTCCTTGGGCGGCTGCTGAAAGCCGATTCCATGGATCGTGACGAGACAAACTGATCCAGCCATCACCTACCCCCTCGATCGCGTCCCCTCAATGTACTGCCTGTACCGTCATATGCGGGTTCATCCGGCTTTGTGCATGAACATGAACGATCGTGTAGATTTGCCGAGATGCTGACCGATGAGCGACGTGCGCTGATCTTGGATCGGCTCCGCCGGCAGGGACGGGTTCTCGCCGCCGACCTGACGGCCGAACTGGCGGTGTCCGCCGACACGGTCCGGCGCGACCTGCGAGAGCTCGACGACGCCGGGCTGCTGCGGCGCGTGCACGGCGGGGCACTGCCTCGCCACGGCGACGCCTCGCCGTTCACCGCCCGCGCGCGGCGGGCGCCGGAGGCCAAGGCCTCGATCGCTCGCCGCGCCGCGGCCTGCGTGCGCGACGGCCAGGTGGTCGTGCTCGATGGCGGCACGACCACGCTCGAACTCGCTCGCGCGCTGCCCGACGCCCTACGCGCGAACGTCGTCACCACCAGTCCCCCGATCGCGCTGGCGCTGGCGGATCATCCCGGACTCGAGGTCACGGTAGTGGGAGGGACGCTGCGCCCGAACGCCCTGGTCACGGTCGGGGCCGCCGCGATCGAGGCGCTGCGCGTGATCCGCGCCGACGTCGTGTTCCTGGGCGTCTGCGGCCTGCACCCCGAGATCGGCGTGACCACGGAGAACCTCGAGGAGCGCCACGTCAAGGCGGCGATGATCGAGGGGGCAGCCGAGGTGGTGGCGCTGGCTGACCACGACAAGCTCGGCACGGCGATGCCGTTCGTCGTATCGCCGCTGCGCGCGGTCACGCAGCTGGTCACCGACGCCGACGCCGGCGACGCAGCCCTGGCTCCCTATCGGGCGCTGGGGATCGAGGTGCTGCTGGCATGAACCCCCGCGCGGCGATCACCGCAGTGTTCTTCGTCAACGGTGCGCTGTTCGCATCCTGGGCGTCCCGCATCCCGGCGCTGTCGGACCGGGTCGGCGCGAGGACCGGCGGACTCGGTCTGGCCTTGCTGGCACCGGCGGTGGGGGCAGTGGTGGCGATGCCGCTGGTCGGGCGCCTGCTGCCGGGGCGCTCGAGCCGGACTTTCTGCCGGATCGCCCTCGCCGCCTTGATGGCCGCGATCCTGCTCCCGGCGGCGGCCCGCAGCCTGCCGGCGCTGGCCGGTGCGCTGTTCGTCGTCGGCATGACAAATTCAACGCTCGACCTCGTCATGAACGCGCAGGGGGTGTCGATCGAGCGCGGGATCGGCCGGTCGATCCTCTCCTCCCTTCACGCCGCGTTCTCGTTCGGCGGCTTCGCCGGCGCCGGCCTGGGCGCGCTCGCGGCCGCGCTGCATGTCGCGCCGCCGCCGCACCTGGCTGCCGCCGCGCTGCTGTTCGGGATCCCCGGTCTGATCGCCACCCGCTCGCTGCTCGCCTCTGACGAGGACGCCGACGCGCGGGCGCCGACGCTGAACTGGAGGCGCATGCCCTCCCGGCTCGCCCTGCTCGGTGCGGTGTGCTTCTTCTGCCTGATGGCCGAGGGTGGCGCGTCGGACTGGAGCGCCAAGCTTGTCCGTGACGACCTCGCCGGGTCGGCGGCGCTGGGGGCGATCGCCTACGCCGGGTTCAGCATCGCGATGGGTGCCGGGCGGCTGATCACCGACCGGCTGTGGGCGCGTTGGGGCTCGGTCGCCCTGCTGCGGCGCAGCGGGGCGCTGGCCGGACTCGGGTTCGCGGCCGGCTTGCTCCCGGGGACCGCCCCCGCGGCGATCGCCGGCTTCGCGGCTCTCGGCCTGGGACTCGCGGGCGTCGTGCCGACCCTGTTCCGCGCCGGCGCCGACGAGCCGGGGGTCTCAACCGGCCCGGCCCTGGCGGTGGTCAGCTCGCTGGGCTATCTCGGCTTCCTGGCCGGGCCCCCACTGATCGGCGGCGTGGCCCAGC
>JALYXK010000200.1 GCA_030947145.1 Actinomycetota bacterium | reverse complement strand
CAACAGGTAGTCGCTGGGCCAGGGATCGGGCCAGCGCATCGACGCGGGCAGCAGCGTGGCAACCGCTCGGCCGCCAGATACGCGTACGGGGAGCCCAGGTCGAAGTAGAAGACCAGCTCGGGGACGGCGTCGCGGTTCTTCTGCTCCGGACTCAGGTGACGGATTCTGACGGAGTGGGGGCCAAACTTCGACCGGAACAAAGCATTCCATTCTGATAGCCTTCACGGAATGGAACCTTCCGTTCTACAAGGAGCAGACGGCATGGATTGGAAGCTCGAGCTGGAAGCGGTTCCCGTCACCGACGTCGACCGCGAAGTCGTTCTATGTCGACCAGGTCGGCTTCAGCGCCGACCTCGATCACCGAGTCAGCGATCAGATGCGCTTCGTACAGCTCACTCCGCCCGGCTCGGCCTGCTCGATCGCCGTCGGCCAGGGGATCGTCGACTCCACCCCCGGCTCGACGGCCGGGCTCCAGCTGGTCGTCGCGGACATCGACGCCGCCCGGACTGAACTGCTGGACCGCGGGGTCGAGGTCGGTGAGGTCCAGGAGTTCCCGTGGGGCTCGTTCCTGTTCTTCGCCGACCCCGACGGAAACCGCTGGTCGGTCCAGGCGCTGCCTCAGCGCGCTTAGCACTCAGGGCGCCGGCCAGGCCCGGGCCAAGCCGACGACCTCGACCCACACCTCCTGTCCTCGTGCGAGGGCCAGCTCGCCGGGAACACGGGCCAGCAGGGTCTCGTGCCCGTTTTGACTGAGGCGGACGTGCGCGAGCGCGTCGTGACCGTGGTACTGCACCTCGACAATTGATGCCCGGGCGGCGCCGTCGCGCTGGCTGGCGTGGAGGACGAGCTGCTCGGGACGAAGCATCAGCCGGCAGGGACCGTCGCTGAGCCGGCCGCCGTCGGCGGGCAGGCTGACGCTGCCCAGCGCGCACGAGGCGACGTCGGCCCGCGTGTGAGCCGGGAGGATGTTGGCCTCGCCGATCGAGGCGGCGGCGGCCACGTCGGGAGGATCGCGATAGAGCTCGCGCGGGTCGGCGCAGGCGAGCACCCGGCCTTCGCCGAGTACGGCGATCTGGTCGGCCAGCCCGAGCGCCTCGTCCTGGTCGTGCGTGACCAGGACGGTGGTGGTGCCGGTCTCGCCCAGAATTCGCGCCACGTCGCGGCGCAGCTCGGACCGCAACGCGGCGTCGAGCGAGCTGAACGGCTCGTCGAGCAGGACCACCCGGGGACGGATCGCCAGGGCCCGAGCCAGTGCGACACGCTGCTGTTGGCCACCGGAGAGCTGGTGGGGGTAGCGGCGCTCCAGGTCGCCGAGCCCCACCAGCCTGAGCAGCTCGGCCACGCCGGAGCGCTCGCCGCGCGAGAGCCCGAAGCCGACGTTCCCCTTGACGGTCAGGTGGGGGAACAGCGCCCCGTCCTGCGGAACGTAGCCGACGCCCCGGTGCTGGGAGCGCACCATCCGGCGGCCGTCGTCGACCAGGCTCCCACCGATGGCGATCGTGCCCGAGTCGACCTGGTCAAAGCCGGCCAGCAGCCGCAGCAGAGTCGTCTTCCCGCTGCCCGAGGCGCCGAGCACAGCGGTCACGGAGCCGGCCGGGACCTCCAGATCGACGCCGGCCAGGACCGGCGTCGCGCCAAACCCCTTGGTCACCTGGACGAGCTCGATCGCGCTCATTGGGCCGCCTCCGCGCCTGCCAGGCGCTCTCGATCGAACCACAACGCGAGTAATCCCCCCGGCACCATCGCCAGCCCGACCATCACCAGAGCGTAGGGCGCGGCGGCGCCGTACGCCACCTCGCTCTGGAACGCCCAGAACTGCGTGGCCAGGGTCTGAACTCCGATCGGGGCCAGCACGAGTGTCGCGGTCAACTCGGTCACCGCCGTCAGGAACACCAGGCAGAAGCCGGCCAGCAGTCCCGGGGCCAGCAGCGGCAGCGTGACGCGGAAGAACACCGCGACCGAACCGCGACCGAGTGACCGGCCCACATCGGTGAGCTTCGGCGGCGCCTGGGCGACCGAGGTGCGCACGCAGACCAACGCCAGCGGGAAGTGCATGATCGCGTAGGCGGCGACCAGCAGCACGGTCGACTGGTAGAGCCCGAAGACATAGCGCGTGGCGAAGTACACGAGGCTGAGCGCGATCACCACGCCGGGGAGAGCCTGGGTCACGTAGGTGGCTCGCTGCAGCGCGAGCCGCGGGAGCGTCGAGCGGCGGAAGGTCATCATCGCCACCGGGAGCGCGAGCACCACCGCCGTCCCGGCGCCCCAGGCGCTGTAGCGGAATGTGGTCCAGGTGGCCGAGGCCAGCGTGGCGGTGGCCGGGAGCGTGGTGTGCTGGCTCTGCACCATCCAGTACACGAGCGCCCCGAGCGGCACGCCCACCCCCAGAGCGACCACGGCACCCAGCCCGATCATCACCGGCGCGATCCTCCGCCCGAGGCGCAGCGGCAAGGGAGTCCGCCGGGGGGCGGTGCGGGTGGCCATTCGCCGCGGGATGATCACCTCGATCAGGAGCACCAGCAGGCCGAGGACGACCAGCGGGACCGACAGCACCCCGGCGGCGGCGGAATCGAACTTGAACTCGGTGAAGATCTCCGTGGTGAAGGTCTGGTAGCGCATGATCTCGAACGCGCCATATTCCGAGATCACCGTCAACACCACCAGCACGCAGCCGCCGAGGACGGCGGTGCGAACCAGGGGCAGGGTGACGCGGAAGAACGCGGCCAGGCGCCCGGCCCCGAGGCTGTGGGCGGTGTCCTCCATCGCCGGATCGGCGCGCCGGAGCGCGGCGGCAACCGGCAGGTAGACGAGTGGGTACGTTCCGAGCGTCATCACGATGCTCGCCCCCAGCAACCCGGTCATCCGCGGGGAGATCGAATGCCAGGCGTAGCCGGTGACGAAGTCCGGCACCGCCACGGGCAGCACGAGCATCACGGTCCACAATCGGCGTCCGGGTAGCGCGATGCGCTCGGTCGCCCACGCCGCCGCGGTGCCGATCGTGGCCGACAGGACCGCCACGATTGCCGCCAGTAGGACGGTGTGCCCGAGCAGGAACAGCGAGCGGGATCGGAACAGCACGCGATGGAACTCCCCCCAGCCGCCGCTGCGGGCGTCGAGCACGATCAGGGCCAGCGGAGCCAGCAGGGCCAGCGCGATCGCCGCGCTGATGCCCACGATCGGTCCACCCCGGCCAGGCCGGCGCCAGGTTCGGTTCAGTTCCGGCGCGGCGGCGATCCCGGGAAGCGGCAGGTGGCTCATGGCTAGATCAAGCCGGCCGCGCGGAGCAACCGCTCGGCGTCCAGTCCGGTCCCGAGCTCGGCCGGAGTGAAGGAGCTCGGCTGAAACCGGCTGAAGGGGGCCAGAATGGGGTTCGGCGCCACGCCGGAATGAATCGGATACTCGAAGCTCTCGCTGTGGGCGAGCACCGCCTGACCCCGGTCGCTGGTCAGGAAGGCCACGAACTTCTGGGCGGCGGCCTGATGCTGGGAGGACTTCAGGACGGCCGCGCCGGAGATGTCCTCCACGTAGCCTGGATCGCGCGGAGCGAAGTAAGCCAGCTCGGCGTGGACGGCGCCCTGCCCGAGCTCAGCCCGCAGGCGGTAGAAGTAGTAGTGGTTGATCAGGCCGAGGCCGGCCACGCCCTTGCTGACGTCGCTGACCACCGTCTCGTTGTCGGGGACGCTGTCGTTGGAACCGGCGTTGCCCTTCAGCGCCCTCAGCCATGCCAGCGCGGCGGCCTGGCCATGGGTGCGGGCGATCGAGCTGACGACCGGCCAGAAGTCGGTCTCGGCCGGCGCGAGCTCGATCTTGCCCTTCCATTGCGGGTTGGCGAGGTCCATCACGGATTTCGGCAGCTGAGCCGGGCTGACCCTGGTCGGGTTGTAGACGACGGCGCTGACCCGGGCCGAGACCCCGACCCAGTCGCCGTTGGCGGCGCTGTCCGGCCGCGGCACGTTGGCCAGCGTCGCGCCGTCGACCTTGCTCAACAGTCCCCGGTCGGCCAGCTGTTGCAGCCAATTGGAGTTCTCGGTGTAGAACACGTCGGCCGGCGAGCGGCTGCCCTCCTGGACGAGCTGAGCGGTGAGCACGTCCTCGGAGTTGTTGAGGACGCGAACATTGATCCCCGTCTGCTTCGTGAACTCCTTGATCAGGGCGGCGGTAGTCTGCTCATGCTGCGAGTTGTAGAGCGTGATCGTCGGGCCCGAGCCGGCCGAAGACCCCCCGCA
>JALYXK010000119.1 GCA_030947145.1 Actinomycetota bacterium | reverse complement strand
CTCCACAACCTGGGAGGTTCGCGAAGCGAACCTCCAATGGAGTCGCGAAGCGACTCCACAACCTCCGATGGACTCGCGAAGCGGGTTCACCTTCACGCGCTGAGCGTCAGCCGCCGCGGTCCCTCCTGGAACCCGGCGGCGCTCAGCAGCGGCCCGAGAGCGGACGCCATCGCCGGCTGGCCATCGACCTTCTCCAGCGCAATTCGCTTGATCCGCCCGGCGCCGACCCCCTCTACCAGCGCCTGCAGAGCTTGCGGCAATCGCGGATCGTCTTTCGTGGTCAGGGTTTGCAGCGCCTTGCCGCCGCGCTCGAGGTAGAGCACCGGATCGCCGCCGAGCAACACCACGTAGGCCCCGGCCATCCGTGAGGGGCGGCGCCCCTCGGCCCCGCCGCCGCGCGCCGGCCAGGGCAAGACGGCACCGTAGGGCTGGGCCGGGTCCACGACGGCGAGCAGCACCGCGCCCTCCTCGCGGGGCGGCTGGGCGCGCAGTCGCTCGACGGCGCCGGGCAGCGCGAACTGGGCGCCGCCGAGGCCCTCGATGAAATAGCCGCGCCGGGCGACCCCCAGCGTCTCCAGCTGAGTGAGCTCGGAGTAGATCGCCGAGAAGCCGCCGGGGATTCCCTCGGCCAGCACCTGCTCGCGGGTCAGCACCCCGTAGCGTTCGAGTAGCAGCTCGGCCAGCGCCCGCCGGCGCGTACCGGGATCGACCGCGCCCCGGAACAGCGAGTCGGTCAGCGACCAGCGGCCCTGAACCTGCGGAGCGGCCCCACCCCGGCGACTGCGGGCGGCAAAACGACCGGCGCGCAACCGGGCGGCCCGGTCCCGCTGGGCCCGCGCGAGGGTTAGGCGCGGCGCGCGCAGCGGCGCGAACGCGTCGTTGCTGGCCTGTCCCGCCCAGACGAGGTCCCAAAGCGCCTCTTGCAGCTCCTCGGCGGGGAGGGCCACGTCGACCAGCAGGTCGCTGAAGAAGCAGGCGCCGGTGGCCAGGCGCTCACGCACCAACCGGTGCGCATCGCCGTCAGCCCCCGCCGTTCGCGGCGCCGGCGGTGGGCCCAGCACGGCGAGATCCTCACGGAAGTACAGCGCGACCCTGCCGGAATTGCGCCCCAGCGCACCGGAGCCGACCCACACCACCTCGCCGCTGGCGCACAGCTGGTCGATCCAGGCCGGCGAGTACGCGCCGATCCGTTGCGGCAGCACATCGCGCTCCCAAACGTCGGCCGGCAGGGCCAGACCCTGTAGCGGCACCAGCGCCTCGCGCAGCCGGTCGACGCCGGCCCCTCCCGGCGAGTGGCGGTCGACGTTCTGCCAGCCCGGGAGGAAGCGCGCCAGAGCGCGGCGGTCCACCGGCTCGATCTCCTTGCGCAGCACCGCCAGCGAGGCGCGGCGCAGGCGGCGCAGAACCTCGGGGTGACACCACTCCCGTTCGCTCCCTCCGGGCCGCAGCTCACCCCGGACGAGCTCGCCGGCTCGCTCGAGCTCGGCCAGCACCGCGCTGGCGTCGACGCCGTAACGGGCGCGCAGATCGGCTGTGGTGAACGGTCCGTGGGTGGCCGCGTAGCGGCGGGCGATCTTGGCCAGCGCGTCGGGAGCGTCCTCGATGAACGCCGCCGGCAGGCCCCCCGGTGGGACGATGCCCAGGGCGTCGCGGTAGAGCCCGGCGTCGGCGGCATCGATCCAGCGCTCCTCGCCGGCCAGCCGGACGCGGATCGCCCGACGCTCACCCCGCAGGTCCTCCAGCATCGGCCCGGCGTCGAGACCCGCCAAGACTCGCGCGGCGGCTTCGGGGCCGCTCAGGTCGCCGAGCCCACGCAGCACGTCGTGCAGGGTGTCCTTGGAGGTGGCCTGCCGGTGCGCGGAGAGGAACTGCAGGTCGTCCTCCACCTGGGCCAGCGCCGCGGGATCGATCAGGTCGCGCAGCTCCTCCTGGCCGAGCAGTTCGCGCAGCAGGTCGCGGTCCAGCGACAGCGCGGCGGCCCGCCGCTCGGCGTTAGGGGTGTCGCCTTCGTACATGTAGGTGGCGACGTAGTCGAACAGCAGGCTGGACGCGAACGGTGAAGCGGTCGATGTCTCCACCTCGACCAGCGACAGCTCGCGGCGGTGCAGCTTGCTCAGCAGGTCGGTGAGGCCCGGCAGGTCGAGCACGTCCCGCAGGCACTCGCGGTAGGTCTCGAGGATGATCGGGAATTCCCCGTACTTCTTGGCCACCTCCAGCAGCGTCTGGGCCTTCAGTCGCTGCTGCCACAGCGGCGTGCGCTGACCGGGTCGCGCCCGCGGAATCAACAGCGCGCGGGCGGCGTTCTCACGGAAGCGAGCGCCGAACAGAGCACTCGCGCCCAGTTCGGCCACCACCCGGTCCTCGAGCTCGTCCGGATCGATCAGGATCAGCTCGGTGAGACGACCGGGATCCAGCTCCTCGGCGTCGGGTAGGTGGACGATGATTCCGTCGTCGGACCAGATCGCGTCGGATTCGAGTCCCAGCTCGTCGCGAATCTGCGCGCTCAGCGCCAGTCCCCAGGCGGCGTGGACGCGTCCGCCGAACGGGCTGAGGATGCACAGTCGCCAGTCGCCGATCTCGTCGCGGAAGCGCTCGACCACGATCGTCTGGTCAGAGGGGATCACCCGGGTCGCCGCCTGCTGCTCCTGGAGAAACTCGAGCAGGTTCTTGGCGGCGCGGCGGTCGAGGTCGTA
>JALYXK010000115.1 GCA_030947145.1 Actinomycetota bacterium | reverse complement strand
ACAGTCGACACCAGATTCGATCACTGTGACAACCGGTGAGACGCTGCGCGGATGTCGTGTGTCCGTTCCGGTTGTCGCGCAAGGAGAGAGAGGTCAATGTGCGCCTGCTGAGAAGCAAGGCTGTCTTTGCTGCGCTTGCCGTCGTGGCGAGCTTAACTGTCGCCGCGTGCGGCAGTTCATCCTCGAGCTCGAGTTCATCCTCGGGCTCGGCCGGTTCGTCCACGGGTGCCAGCGGTTCATCGTCGGCGACGCCGAGCGTCTCGGCATCGTCATTCACCAACGACTTCACGGCGATGGCGGCGCTGAAGTCCCTCGGTGCATCAGGTAAGGGCAAGGTCGCCGCGATCCTGCCCGACACCACGAGCTCCACCCGCTACGTCGAGTTCGATCAACCCGACATCAAGAAGGCCCTCGCGGCGGCCGGTGTGCCGAGCTCGGACATCATCGTCCAGAACGCCGGGGGCAGCGACTCGACGATGCTGACCGACGCTCAGAGCGATATCACCAACGGCGCCACGGTGCTGCTGATCGACCCGATCGACTCCGGCGTCGGTACCTCGGTCGAGAACTACGCCAAGGCGCACGGCGTCAAGGTCATCGACTACGACCGACTGACGCTCGGCGGAGCCCGGTCCTACTACGTCAGCTTCAACAACGTTGCGGTGGGTAAGGCCATGGGCGATGGCCTGGTCACGTGTGCCGCGGCCTGGAAGGTCGCCAAGCCGAACGTCGTGGTGATGCACGGTGACCCCACCGACAACAACGCGACGCTCTTCTACACGGGCTACTACGACGGCGTACTCAAGCCGCTGTTCACATCGGGTAAGTGGAAGGACGTCGTCAACCCCGCCGGAACCTGGGATCCGCCGACCGCGCTGACCAGTTTCCAGCAGGCGTACACCGCCCATCCGAACATCAACGCCGCCCTGATCCCCAACGACGAGAACGGGGCGCCGATCATCACGTACCTGAAGACCAAGGGAATCAAGCCGAACAGCTTCCCGACCACCGGGCAGGACGCGACGTTGACGGGCCTTCAGAACGTGCTCACCGGCTACCAGTGCGGGACGGTCTACAAGGCCGTCTACAAGGAGGCCCAGGCTGCGGTTGCCCTGGCCGTGTACCTGCGCGGCGGGAAGACCCCGCCGGCTTCGCTGGCCAACGGCAGCACCATGGACACCAAGGCGAAGGTCTCGGTGCCCTCGGTCCTGCTGGCCCCCGTGTGGGTCACCCCGAGCAACATGAAGGACACGATCGTCAAGGACAATTTCGTGCCCACGCCTCAGCTGTGTGCCAAGTCCTTCGCCGCCGCCTGCAAGAAGGCGGGGATCAGCTAAGCAGTCACGGTCCAACCCACAGCGATGATCTATGTGCCCGTCCGCGCCCGCGGACGGGCACAATGGTTCTTGGGACGGCGAAACGATGAGCACTTCAAGCAATCAGCTTTCAAGCAGCGGGATCAACGGTCCGGCGACGGACGCTGCGGCCCCCCTGCTGGCGTTGAAGAAGATCACCAAGACGTTCGGTCCCGTCAGGGCGCTGACCGAGGTTGATCTCGATGTACCGCCGGGCCAGGTGACGGCGCTGGTCGGCGACAACGGAGCCGGCAAGTCCTCGCTGATCAAGACCGTGTCGGGGCTGTGGACGCCCGATGGGGGCGAGATCATCTGGGAAGGCGCCGGGGTCCGGCTTCACGGCCCCAAGGACGCCGAGGCGCTGGGCATTACCACCATTTACCAGGACCTCGCGCTCTGCGACAACCTGGACATCGTCCAGAACATGTTCCTGGGCCACGAGCCCCTTCGCCGTCGGATGCTGGACGAGGCCAAGATGGAACTGGCCGCTCGGGAAACGCTCGAGGGTCTGTCGGTCACCACCGTCCGCTCGATCCGTCAGCCGGTGGCGTCGCTGTCCGGCGGCCAGCGCCAGTCGGTGGCGGTGGCCAAGGCGGTCATGTCGCAGGCCAAACTGGTGATCATGGACGAGCCCACCGCGGCCCTCGGCGTATCGCAGACGAGCATGGTGCTGGAACTGATCAAGCGGCTCTCCAGCCGAGGGGTCGCCGTGCTCTTGATCTCTCACAATCTCAACGATGTCTTCGAGGTGTCCGACCGGATCGCCGTCCTGTATCTCGGACGCCTGGTCGTGACCGGACCGGCATCGGATTTCGACCGGCAGAGCGTGGTCGAATACATGACGACCGGGACCGCAGGGTCCGCGCCCGGAGGCCCGGGCGCCGCCCAGCCGGTTTCCTAGGAGGAGGAACCGAAGTTGGCCGATCCCGCAGACCGCACCGATGCGCCAACCGAGTCCGGGGCCGCGAGCACCGGAGTAGCCGAGCCGGATGAGGCGGGAGCGGTGGACGATGCTGCCCTGAAGCTCGCCGCTCCAGAGGTCATGGCCGATTCGCTGCAGGAGTACCTGCGGGCCTGGCTCACGCGGATCCGCAGCGGCGGCAGCGGCGCGCTGCCGATCATCGGCGGCCTGGTGGCGCTGGTGATCTTCTTCCAAATCGAGCAGTCATCGTTCCTGACCTCGGGCAACATCGTCAATCTGCTCGTGCAGGCGGCCGAGTTCATCCTGTTGGGGGTGGCCGAGATCTTCGTGCTGCTGCTGTCCGAAATCGATCTCTCGGTCGGGTATACCGCCGCCGTCGCCGCCTTCATCATCGCGGAGCTGATCGCCTCGCCGGTCAACCTGCCGTGGTGGATCGCGATCCTGGCCATGCTCGTCGCCATCGGAGCGTTCGGGGCGCTCCAGGGAACGCTGATCACCAGGCTGGGTCTGCCCTCGTTCGTGGTCACCCTGGGTGGTCTGCTGTTCATGAACGGCGTGATGCTGGAGCTCGCCCACATCGACAAGTCCGCGGTCGGCGGGGTGATCAACATCGACGTCAACAGCCCGGTCGCCAAGCTGGTCAACAGCAACTTGAGCCCGGCGCTGAGCTGGATCGTGCTCGCCGTCGGCTTAGGGCTGTTCGCCGCGCTGTCGCTCTCCCGCGCCTCCCGTCGGCGGTCGCAGGGGCTGAGCGCTCCGCCGATCGGGATCACGCTGCTCACGATCGCCGTGACCGCGGTCGGCGGCATCGCCGTCGTCTTCATCTGCAACCTCAACCGCGGCGCGCTCACGCCGCTGCGTGGCGTTCCTTATGTTGTGCCCTTCGTGATCCTGATCTTGGTTGGCGCGACCTGGCTGCTCAGCCGGACACGACTCGGTCGCTACATCTACGCGATCGGCGCCAATCCGGAGGGAGCACGACGTGCCGGCATCAACGTCGCGCGGATCCGCACCGCGGGCTTCGCGCTTTGCGCCATGACCGCCGGCCTCGCCGGGCTGGCCTACGAGTCACGCCTGGGGTCGATATCAACCTCGGTCCAGGGCGGGAATTTGGTTCTCTACGGAGTGGCGGCGGCGGTGATCGGCGGCACCAGCCTGTTCGGCGGCCGCGGCAAGCCACTTCACGCCCTGCTGGGAGGGGTCATCATCGCCACGGTCTTCAACGGTCTCGGCCTGATGGGCGTCAGCGACGCCGTCCAGTACATCTCAACCGCGATCGTGCTGATCGCCGCCGTGACGCTCGATTCGGTGGTGAGGCGCCGCGCCGCCACCGGCGCCACGTGAGTCCAGCGACATCCTCGACTCACACGACCGTGGGGTGGTACGGTCCGCCTCGCCGTGACGCCGCCTGACCTCACCGACATCGCCAGCCAGGGCATTCGCACCCTGCTCGCCTTCGGGCAGCGGATCCCCGGCGCCGGCACCGTCCTTGCGCCCTCGCTGAAGGGCGCGGTCAGCGATCGCACGGTGATGATCACCGGGGCCTCGTCGGGAATCGGCAAGTCCGCAGCGCTGGAGATCGGCAAGGCCGGCGGCACGGTCCTGCTGGTCGCGCGGACGCGGGAGAAGCTGGAAGAGGTGCAACACGAAGTTGAGCAGCTCGGCGGCGCCGCGCACGTGTATCCATGCGACCTCTCCGAGGCCGACGACATCGACCGGATGGCCGCCGAGGCGCTCGCGCAGCATGACGGGATCGACGTGCTGGTCAACAACGCGGGCCGCTCGATCCGCCGCTCCGTCAGCCGCTCGTATGACCGCTTCCACGACTACCAGCGGACGATGCAGCTGAACTACTTCGGGCCGGTCAAGCTGATTCTCGACCTGCTGCCAGAGATGCGCGAGCGAGGCTCGGGGCACATCATCAACGTCTCGTCGATCGGACTGCAGACGAATACGCCGCGGTTCGCCGCCTATCTGGCCTCCAAGGCCGCGCTCGACGCGTTCTCACGGTCGATCGGCGCGGAGATCATCGGCGACGGGGTCCACATCACCACCGTGTACATGCCGCTGGTGCGGACCCCGATGATCGCGCCGACCAAGATGTACGACCGCTTTCCGACGCTCAGCCCCGAGGAGGCGGCGGGGCTGATCTGCGACGCGATCCGCAAGCGGCCCAAGCGGATCGGCACCAGGCTGGGCAACCTCGGCCAGCTCACCTACGCGGTGGCCCCCGGCGCCCAGGATCTGCTCATGCACGAGGCCATCAAGCTGTTCCCCGAAGGCGGGGAGAACCAGGACAAGGAAAGCGCCGAGCGGCGGGCCTTCGTGCGCGCCACGCGTGGCGTGCACTGGTAGCGGCCCGATGCCGCTCGGGCGAGCCATGGAGCTCGAAGGCATTCACCACGTGACCGGGTTCACCGCCGACGCCCAGCGGAACCTCGATTTCTACGCCGGCGTGCTCGGGTTGCGGTTCGTCAAGAAGTCGGTGAACCAGGACGACACCTCGGTCTACCACCTGTTCTATGCCGACGAGACGGGCGATCCGGGCTGCGACATCACCTTCTTTGAATATCCGGGGATGCCGCCCGGCCGCGCGGGCGAGGGGATGATCCATCGCATCGTGTGGCGACTGGGGTCGGCCGCGGCGATCACTTTCTGGGAAGAACGTCTGACCGGCGCGGGGCAGGATCCGGTGCGGATCTCCGAGGAAGTCCTCAGGTTCGCCGCTCCGGAGGGCCTCGAGCACGAGCTCTCCGTCGTTAACACCCCCGATCAGCCTCTGGTCGCGCGTCACCCCGAGATTCCCGCCGAGCTCGCGCTCCAGGGCTTTCACGCCGTCCGGGCGTTCGCGCCGGAGCCGGAGGACAGCCGCTCGCTGCTGGAGCAGACGCTCGGCTTCCGGCCCACCGACGCCGGGAGCTGGGAGTCCCGCGGCGATGAGCGCGGCGGCTACTACGCGTATGACCCGCCGCCGGCCCAGCGCGGGCGGCCAGGTGCCGGCACGATCCACCACGTCGCCTGGGCCTCCCATCCCGAGGATCAGGAAGCCTGGCAGCGACACGTCACCGCGGCCGGCGCTGACCCCACACCGGTCATCGACCGGCATTACTTCCGCTCGGTCTACTTTCGCGAGCCCTCCGGCGTGGTGTTCGAGATCGCCACGATCGGCCCCGGCTTCACTGTCGATGAGCCGCTCGAGCACCTGGGCGAGAAGCTCTCGTTGACGCCGAAATACGAGCACCTGCGCGCTCAGATCGAGCCGAGGCTCAAACCGTTGGTCAATCCGCGCGAGCGCTGGTCCTAGACCGCTGAGGACCCTGCAGCCCGACTAGACCGACGCGCCGGCGTCATGCATCAGGCGTCCGACCGGAACCGCGGACAGGTGCCGGGCCTGGAGCTCCTCGTGGAGCCTCGACAGCAGCGGTAGCGCGTCGGCGGCGGTGGCGGCGCTGATCTCGATCACCTCGCCCGGGCGCAGATGCCCGATCGAGTCGCCGTTGTCGTCGACCCGCACGGCGCCCGCGATCAACCGGCCGCCGGCGCGGTGGGCCAGCCACCATTGGCCGATGCTGGGCCCGCTCGAGGCGTACAGGAAGTGGTGGCCGAGGCCGATCTCGTGCCGCAACCGATGCAGCTCGTTCCGGGTCCTCAGCCAGCGTACGAGCCCCCCGCCTGGCAGCCGCGGCACGGCCTGGTCGCCGTAGTCGAGCACGGCTGAGTCCACCACCGACGAGGGCGCGCCGCCGAACGCGAAGGAGACGTGCATCCCGTTGGCCGACAGCGCACTGGCCAGGCCGGGCAGCTCTGCGCTCGGGGCATCGACCAGCACCCCGACCTCCGGGCGCGTGGTGGCCACGGCGGTCACGGCGCGCATGTGCACGAAGTGCGACACGAGCCGGTAGGAGGCGCCGGTGGTCAGCGTCCAACCGAGCACGGCGATCAACACGGCGGCGGCGGTAACCGCCTGGGTCGAACGTACGCGCCACGCCGGCAGCTGACGCACCCGGCGCTCGGAGCTCATGATCAGCGAGGCTGTCGATGGCCGCCGCGCGAACGACCCGTCCGGCTCGGGACGCTGCGCGAGCGCGCGGTTCAACGCGGGAGGAAGGTCTGACTCCTTGCGCGCGACCTGGGCCAGGCCGAAGCGCTCGAGCGCCCGGTTGCTGGCCCGCACGTGGCCCACGCCGAAACCGTAGGAGATCACCGGGCAGCCGCGAATGATCGCCTCGAGCACCGTCAGCCCGGCGCTGGAGTGGACCAGCTCATCGGCCGCGGCCAGCACGTCGCCCATCCGGTCGGTGAAGCCCATCAGGCGCAGGCGCGGCTCGTCGGGGAAGCGCTGCGCCACCCTCCGGCGGAGGTTGTCGTTGCGCCCGCACAGGCACAGCACGAGCGCATCGGGAACCTCGAGGGCGGCGCGGGTGGCGCCGACGAGGTCGCCGACTCCCCAACCGCCACCGGAGACGGCGACCACCTGTCCGGTGGCGGGGAGGCTGAGCGAGCGGCGGGCGTCCGCTCGCGAGCGCGCGGCCAGGAACGCCGGCGAGGTCGGCGGCTTACCCCACTGCACGCTGCCGGGTCCGGCGATCTGCTCGACCTCCTCGATCGACTCCGGGTGGGTCACGAAGTGCTGATCGATCCCGGGATGCGCCCAGAAGTGCAGGCCGGCCAGATCGGTGATCGAGGAGTAGCAGGGGACGTTCAGCTTGCGCTTGCGCCGAAGCTCGCCCAGCACCGCGGTCACGCCCGGGTAGGTGGAGAGGATCACGTCGGGGTTGTGCGCGCGAATCAGCCGCATCAGGCCGCGACGCCCGAGCGCGGTCAGCATCCGCCGCGCCATCCACCGCGTCGGCGCGAAGTACATGAACAGCATGTACTGGAAGTCGAACAGCCAGGGCAGCCAGCGGAACATGATCTGCGAGTTCTCGCGCAGCGTCTTGGTCAGGATCGGGCCCATCGCCGGGAGCCCGTTGACGATCGAGATCTGCGCGTCGGGATCCTCGTCCCTGAACTCGCGGGCCACCGCGCGCGCGGGCAGATCGTGGCCCTCGCCGATGTCGGCCGAGATGATCAGGACGTGCCGCGGTCGGGCCTCGGCGTCGGGCTCGCCCGCCGGGATCACCGCGACCGCGTCGGCCTCGGCCAGCTTGGCCGCCTGCTCGCGGCGCCAGGCCACGTAGCGACCGACCCCCTCGGCGAACGGGGTGGCGGCGGTCCAATCGAGTTCGGCCTTGGCGCGCTGGCTGGAGACGATCTTGCCGCCGAAATCGCCTGGGCGGGGCGGCGTGTAGACGATCTCGACGTTGCCGATCAGCTCCTGAACGGTTTCGGCGATCTGCTTGATCGTCACGTTCTCGTCGCTGGCCAGGTTGTAAACCCGGTTGGTGGCCACCTCGGCCAGCCCGGCGGCGACGCCGTCGGCCAGGTCCTCGACGTAGACGAAGCGCCGCGACTGCAGTCCGTCGCCGGCCAGCGTCAGCGGCTCGCCCTTGAACGCCTTGTTGACGAACGCGGGGATCACCGCCGCCTCGCGCGCCCGGGGCCCGTAGGGAATCCCGAACCGCAGGATCGTGTAGTCGATCCCGTAAAGCTCCTGATAGGCCTTGCAGTAGAGCTCGCCGGCCAGCTTCGTGCTGGTGTAGAGATGGCTCGGCGGCGGGAGCAGGGTGGCCTCGTCGACCGCCTCCTCGGCGCAGTCGGAGTAGACCCAGATCGTGCTGGCGTAGACGATGCGTTTGACCCCGGCCCGGCGCGCCGCCTCGAGCACGGCCACGGTGCCGCGGGCGTTGACCCGCTCGGCGTCCTCGGGCGAGGCATGCACGTCGTTGACGTCCGCCACCGCCGCCAGGTGGGCGACGGCGTCGCAGCTGTGCAGCGCGCGCTCCAGCGCCTCGCGGTCGGTGATCGACCCGAGCACGGTGTCGACCGGGTGGGCGGGGTCGAAATGCCAGGGCGACGGGCGCAGGTCGTAGATCACGGGCTCATGACCGCGCGCCCGGAGCTTGTCCACCACGTGCGAGCCGATGAACCCGGACCCGCCGGTGACCAGAACCCTCACGCCGTGACCTCGGGGCGGTAGTAGAGCGGGACGCAGGAATGGTTGCGCGCCACCCAGTCGGAGTTGGGCAGCTCGACCTGGTGACCGAGGATCCGGTGACAGGGCTCGTCGTAGACGCGCCCCGTGGACTTCTCCAGCCAGTCGAACACGATGTACTTGTACAGGCCCGAGATCATCCCCTCCGGGAGCTCGAGACGGCTGGGATGCGAGGGGTCGAGCTCCCGCCGGGCAATTTCGTTCTTCCAGCCGACGATCTCCGGGAGGCGCTCGATCTGGACCAGCCCGAGCGCGGCCGTGAACTCGCTCATGCGGAAGTTGAGACCCTGGACCTCATAGGAGGGCTTGCCGTAGTTGCGGAAGTTGCGCGCATGCTCGATCACCTCGGGACGCCGGGAGACGAGCACGCCACCCTCGCCGGTGGAGATCGTCTTGGTCGCGTAGAGCGAGTAGACGCCGGCGTCGCCGTAGGTGCCGGCCTTGCGTCCGTTCCAGCTGGCGCCGTGCGCGTGGGCGCAGTCCTCGATCAGGAAGATGCCGTGCTCGGCGCAGTAGTCGGCGATCCGTTCCGACTCGAAGGCGATGTGGCCGCCGATGTGCACCAGGAACGCCGCCTTCGGCTGCCAGCGCTCGGCCTTGGCCTCGAAGTCGGCGAAGGACATGCAGAGGTCGGAGCGGTTGCAGTCGACGAACTGAACCTCGGCGCCGGAGCGGATCGCCGCCAGCGGGGTGGCCATGAAGGTGTTGGAGGGGCAGAGCACCGTCTCCCCCTGAACCCCGGCGAAGTGGAGCGCGGCGAGGGCGCCGCCGGCCCAGCTGGAGGCGGATACGGCCGGAGCCTCGTTCCAGGCCTCCCAGGCGGCCTCGAAGCGGGCGACCATGTCGGCCTCGGACCAGCGATTGGACTCGAGCACCTCATCGATCAGGGCGTGCAGCCGGCTTCGATCACGGTGATCGAAGCCGATGGCGAAACGCGCGAAGTCGGGCGCGCTCTGTTGGTCAGCAGGTGCTGTTGTCATTCGTTCTCGTGCTGGTGTTCCGGTGGCGCGGTCCGTGCGCTAGGTTCCGGTGAGACGATCCCTGCGCCGCCGGACCTTCGGGTTCGGCGCTCGAAACCCCGGTGGGTCAGCCCACACTTCACAGGTCCGCGCGCCTGCTGGCAAGCGTGTCAGATAGGCAGGACGGTATCGAGTTTCCGCTCGGCTAGCTCGTTCATTATCAGGGCCAGGGCGGCGGCCGTGCGTTCGTGGGAGTCCTTGGCGCTGTAAAAATCCCCGTCGTGCAGGAGAATCACGTCGCCGCCGCCGAGCTCCCGCGTCGCCCGGGCGGCGATCCTCCGCGGCGTCGTGAACTTGCGCCAATCCCTTCCCCACCGCGACCACAGCAGCGGCTGCATCCCGGCCGCGCGCGCCGCGCCCAGACCTGCCGCACTGTAGATCCCGTAAGGGGGGCGATGCCAGACCGGGGTCAAGCCGATGGCCTCCTCGATCGCGGCACTGCCCCGCACCAGGTCGGCCTGCACCTCGGCCGTGCTCAGGCGCAGTTGCAGGCGATGCTGGTGGCCGTGGAGTCCAACGAGGTGGCCCGCCCCGGCGATCCGGGCGACGAGCTCGGGGCGCCGCTTCACCTGCTCACCGACCACGAAGAACATCGCCCGTGCGCCCGCGCGCGCGAGAAGCTCGAGCATGGCCGGCGTGCCCTCGGGGTGCGGGCCATCGTCGAAGGTGAGCGCCACCCCCGAGAACGAGGGGCCTTCGGCCGTGACGAGAATTCGCTGACGCGAATTCTCGGGTCCGAGCGTCCGGGGTATACCCAGGGCAGTGGCGGCACTGGGGAGCACGGGAGCAAGCGCATGCCGGATCATGGCGGGATGATCGCGGACTTGGAGGACTGAGCGCCCGATGGGACCCGACCTCGACGACTGGCTGCCCGAGGCGAGCCTGCGGCTGGTCGAGCGGCGGCGCAGCCGGGCGGCCCCCGAGCGGCTGTGGGAGGCGGCGCGCACCGTTCCGCTCAGCGAGACGGGGCGGCTCGGGCGCCTGATCCGCTGGCGAATTCCCGACACACCGCCGGAGATCGCCTTCGGCGAGATGTTTCGCCAGCCTCCGTTCATCGTGCTACAGGAGCATGAGCAGGGACTTCTCTCGGGTCTGGTCGGGCGGATCTGGACGCTGCGCCGCGATTACCCGGAGCTCGACACGCCCGAGGGGTTCCGGGACTGGTCGGCTCGGGGGACCGCGCGGGTCGTGTTCGGGCACTGGGTCGAGGAGTCCCGCGACGGCGGATCGGTGCTCGTCTCCGATGCCCGCGTGCAGGCGATCGGTGTCCAGGGCCGGGTCGGCGTCGCGGCCGTCAGGCCGCTGGTCCGCGCCTTCGGAGGCCTGGTCGGCAGCGAAGGGCTGCAGGCGGCGGTCCGCCGGGCCGAGCGCGAGTAGGCTGGCTTTCGATGAGGGGCGCTCGAGCCTGTCTGGTCACCTCCGCGGCGCTGCTCGCGGGATTGGCGGCAGGCTGCGGATCGTCGGGCTCACATCGCCCGAGGAGCTCTGACCCGTCGGCCGCGCGCGCGAGCCCGCGCACCGCCGTGGCCGTGGTCCGCCGCCCGCCCGAGGTGGCGCTGCGGATCGAGCTTCCCCTGATCGGCCTGTCCAGCGCCTCGACCGTCCGCTACTCGACGAGCACCGGACGGGCCGCACTGCGAGGCGCGGTGACCCCGGCCAACGCGACCGTGTACATGCTCGACCCCGAGGGCAACAGGACCGCGGTCAACCCGGGCGCGGCCGGCGTCTTCTCGGTTCGGGCGAAACTGACCCCGGGCGAGAACACGTTCCAGTTCACCGCTGCCGTGCTCGGTGCCCAAGCTCGTAATCAGAGCCTCGATGTGACCTGGCGGGGTCCGGCCGCGGCGGCGAGGCAGCGGGCGATGAACGCCGACCCGGCCAAGTACCTGCCGCCGGCCAGCGCCGGGCTCAACCGCAAGATCCCCCGGCTGCCCTCCACGCCGAAGCTCGCGTCGGGTTCGGTCACCGTCTCGTTCTCGCTGAATCCGATCAACGCGCCGGCCCCGCCCCCCAGGGGCGGGAACGGCAAGTGGCTGGGCGGCTTTGAGCTGACCGAGTATTACCCGGCGCTCGAGGCCTGGTTCGTCGGCGCCCCGGTGCGCGCGGCCGGCCTCAGCGCTCCGCACCGGATCGATTGGCTCTACTCGGCCCGAGGCCTCTCGATGGAGGGCGACGGCGTCGGCCTCGACGGCCGGCAGTATCACGTGGCCAACCTCGGCTCGGGCGGCTGGCTGACCGCCGGCGGCGGCCAGGGCGCGAAGTTCGGAGTCGGGTCCAGCGCCCCGTATTGGCGGACCGGCGGCTTCTGGCGCGCAGCCAGCGGTCTGCTCACCTTCCCGTTGGACAATGGCGGCTGGTCTGACGGCGTCGGCGCCCGTTACGTGCCACCGCCCGGCATCACCTTCGCGCCCGGCCAGTCGCGCCCCCTCGCGTATCTGCGCAGCGTCGCCGTCGATCCGCGGCTGATCCCATTCGGCAGCCACATCTACATCCCCGCCTACCGGTCGGTCAACGGTGGCTGGTTCGAGGCCGACGACACCGGCGGGGCGATCATCGGGCGCCACATCGACGTGTTCCGCCCGCCCCCGTCGAATCCCGCGGACACCGGGAACTTCGCCACCGGGCAGACCGTCTACATCGTGGCACCCGGCCAGCCGCTGCCCTGAGCGCGGGGCGGACGGTAAGTGTGCCAGTTGCGTTACAGCCGCCCGATGACGTCGGCCCGGCGGCTAACGTCACCCCGGTGACGCAGTTCGACGCCGAGGTGACGATCCGCCACACGCGCTACGCGAGCGAGGAGACCGGCTGGGCGGTGATCGAAGCCGCGGACGAGGACGGTGACTCGGTGATTCTCGTCGGCCCGCTGAGCCACCTCGAGGAGCGCGAGCGAGCGCGGGTGATCGGCACCTGGGTCGACGACAGCCGCTACGGCCTGCAGGTCAAGGTCTCCGAGGCCCGGCCGCTGCCGCCCGCGGACGATGAGACGCTGATCGTTTACCTGCGCCGGATCAAGCACGTGGGCGCCCGGCGCGCCAGCCGGCTGCTGGAGTGCTACGGGGCCGAGCACGTGCTGGACACGATCGACCGCGCGCCGGCCGAGGCGTTCTCGGCCGTGGGGCTGCGACGCGAGCGCGCGCAGGAGGCCGCGTCGTCGTGGGACGCGCTGCGGGTCACCCGGCAGCTGCACCTGATGCTCGCGCCGCACGGGCTGGCCTACCTGGTCAAGCGGATCCACGACGACTATGGCTCGACCGCCCACCGGATCGTCAGCGAACGACCGTACGAGCTGACCAGCGTCTTCGGCGTGGGCTTTCTCGTCGCCGACCGGATCTCCCGGAGCGTGGGCGCGCCCCCGCAGGAGGCCGAGCGCGCGCGGGCGGGGACGTTGCACCTGCTGGCCGAGGCCGAGCGCAGCGGCAGCACCTGCCTGCCGCTCGCCTCGCTGCTGGCCGGACTGCATGAGCTGCTCGGCTCGGCAGCGATCGGGGAGGCGGAGATCGACGCTCTGGTCGCGGCCGGTGACCTCGAGCGCGAGGGGGACTGGATCTACCGAACGGCCACCGCCCGGCTCGAAGCCGAGCTGGCCGAGCGGGTCCGGGAGCTCGTGCAGGCCGAGCCCGGCGGGAAGCTGAGCGAGCCGCCCGCGGACGCCTGGGCGGTCGGGGGGCCGCCGCTCACGGCCGAGCAGCGGGCCGGGGTGACCGGCGCGTTCGGGCACCGGCTCTCGCTGGTCACCGGCGGGCCGGGGACCGGCAAGACGGCGTCGATCCGGACGATCGCCACGTTGGCCATCGGGCAGGGCGCCCGGGTGCTGCTGGCCGCTCCGACGGGCCGCGCCGCGGTGCGGATGAGCGAGGCCAGCGGGGTGAACGCGCGCACGGTGCATTCCGCGCTCGGCTGGGTCCCCGGAGAGGGCCCGACCCACGACGAAGAGGACCCGCTGCCCTGCGATCTGCTGATCCTCGACGAATCCTCGATGGCCAATCTCGAGCTGATGGTGACCCTGCTGCGCGCGGTCGGCGAGAAGACGCACGTGGTCCTGGTCGGCGACGCCGACCAGCTGGCCCCGGTCGGCGCCGGCAAGCCATTCGCCGAGCTGGTCGAATCCGAGCTCGTGCCCACCGCCCGCCTGACGCACATCTTCCGGCAGGCCGCCGGCAGCATGATCGTGCAGGGCGCTCACGCGATCCGGCGGGGCCAGGCCCCGAGCTTCGCCCCCGCGCCGGAGATGCGGCGCGACCTGTTCCTGATCGAGCGAGCGGATCCGCGGGCCGCCCGCGAGGAGATCGTCTCGCTGGTCGCCCAGCGCCTACCCGATCACTACGAGATCGATCCGGTGACCGAGATCCAGGTGTTCGCTCCCGTGTATCGCGGCGAGCTCGGGATCGACGCGCTCAACGAGGCCCTGCGCGACGCGCTCAATCCGGACGGCAACCCGGTGCGCGGCGGGCGTCTGCGGATCGGCGACAAGCTGATGATGACCGGGCGCAACATGCACGAGCTCGGGCTGATGAACGGGACGCTGCTGCGGTTGCTCGACGAGGTCTCGGCCGGAGACGGCGACGATGCCGCGTTGATCCTGAGCGCCGAGGAGGCGATCTTCCGCCTGCCCCCCGAGGAGTCCGAGCGGCTGCGGCTGGCCTACGCCTGCTCGGTGCACCGCGGCCAGGGAATCGAGTTGCCGGTCGCCGTGATCGTCGCCCATCCGGCCGGCGGGGCCTTCTTCCTACGGCGTGAGATGCTCTACACCGCCGTGACCCGGGCCAAGCTCGCCACCGTGATCGTCGGGACGCGCGACGTGCTCGCGCGGGCCGCGCGCACCCCGGATACGGGCCGGCGTCACAGCCGACTGGCCCAGCGACTGGCCGAGGCTTGGCGTTGACCGACCTCGATCGGCTGCGGGCCGTCTCCGCGGACGGATCGATCGTCGCGAGTTCGTCCCGAGGCGAGTCACGCTGCCGGTGGATCCGGCCCGGATCCACCGGGATCGCAACGGCCTGCCGATCCACGGGGTGGCGCCGGCCATGATGCCCTGGGAGCCGGTGCCCGGACCGACCGACTCCGCGGGCGACACCGTGCTCACGGCCCGGCTCGAATGGTCCTCGCCCGAGCTACTCGACGAGCTGTTCCCGTTCACCCCTATCTGCGGCTGGCCGGCGCCGATCGCTCCGCCTGGAGCATCGAGCTTCATCGCGTTGACCCCCGGGCGGCGGATCCTGGAACCCGGGCCGAGCACCGGGCGGTGTTCCGACTAGTGTTCGCGAGAACTGAGTTTGATCAGAGCCGCAGCGGGTAAATGATCCGGATAGCGCTGTCATCATCGCCCCTCGATGACAGCTGTTACGCCCCCTCTGGCCTGGCGGCAACCAGGAAGGGTTTGCCGCCAGGTCAGGCCCCTACTTCAGATCGGGGCTGCCCGACCGGTTAGCCGGCGTTGCCCGGGTTGCCGGTCGACTGCGAGCCTTCGCCGGCGGCGCCCGGCGACGAGCTCTTTTCCGCATCTGGTCGTTTCTGGCCGGATTTCGAAGACTTGCTGGCGCCGCCATCCGGCTGGCCGCCTTCCGCCTCCTCAGCGTTCTGGTCAGAGACCGCCCCGGGTGGATCCTGCTCGCCGAACGTCTCGTCGGTATCCGAGCGACGCTCTTCGTCCATGCCTAAGCCTGGCGCCGCGCGTCGGTGAGGCCGTCGGGAGTGCTCAGGGGCAGCGGCTGATTCGGACCGTTGCCTCGATCCGCCGTGCTTCCGGTGCTCTCCGCCGTGGCTCGTGACATGTGAGCTGCCTACCCGACGTGGTCGGGGCGAAACACGTTTCGTCTCACGCGCTCGAATGCTGGTCTGTATCGCCCAGCGCCGAGTCATCGTCGTCCGAAGGGCTGGCGGGGAGCTTGTCCGCGGCGGAACTGCCTGAGCCACCTTCGGCTCCCGGCTCGCCCGGTTGATCCTCGACCTCCCGCTCCTCATCCTCGCCCGGATCTCGGTCTGATTCGGTGTTCACGAAGTTCACCCTTCCTTGCGTTCGCTCTTGGCCCGGGCGGCGGCGTCGGCCAGACGCTGGGCCTCGTCGCCGGCGGTGAACGCCTCGTCGCGCTCTTCCAGTGCCTCGGTCTTGGCGGTGACCGCCGCGAGACGCTCACGATCCGCCTGGCTCTCGACCTGCTCCTCGCGCTTGGCGGCAGCTTGCTCGACCGCCTCGGTGCGCTTCTGCCCGCGCTCGGCGGCGTCTTTCTTGGCCTGCTCGGCGCGTTGATCGGTCCGCTTGCGCTCGGTCTCGGCCCGGGCATCGGCGCGCTGGCGCAGCTCCTCCGCCTGGTCGCGGCGGCGTTCGGTTCGGTCCTCGGCTCGATCGACCTTCGCTTCCGCCTCGTCCCGCAGCTCTATGGCTCGCCGCCGCTCGCGGGCAGCGGCCTCGCGGCGGCGGGCATCCTCGCGCATCTCATGGTCGCCCATCAGCGCGGCTACGGTGGACCGGACCCTAGCGTCGGCGAGGTCGAGACTCACCTGGGCGGGCTTGCCGCCCTGGCCGCCGCCGGGCAGCAACGCGATCGCGGCGTCGAAGGGGAGCCGGGATAGCCTCAGCGTTCCGCCGACGGCCGCACGGGGGATGCTCCGGATGTTCATTTGTCCTCCTCGGGGTCGACTCTGTCAGCGCGATTCTCGAGGCGGCGGGCGTCTCTCTGCAGCTTCAGCGCATCCTGGGCAGCACCGATCTGAGCCTCCTCGGCCCGGCGCTCGGAGTTCTCGGCGACCGAGCGCTCCGAATCTTGCTGTTCGGTGACTTCGGCCTTGCGCTGTGCGGCCTGGACCGAGGCCTCGGCGTCGGTCTCGCGGCGCTCCTGCTCCGCGCGGCGCTTGCTCAGCGCGGAAGCCACCTCGTTCTCGAGGCGCTGACGCTCCTCTTCGGTCTCCGCCTGCGCTCGGCTGTTCTCCGCCTCGGCCTCGCGCCGGTTGGCCTCCGTGTGAGCCTGGCGCGCCTGCCCCTCGGCTTCTGACTGCGCCTGTTGCAACCGGCCTTCCCGGGTCAGGTCGTCATTGTCGGTTACGGATCCGAGTGCCTCCTTGGCCTTCCCGACGGCTTTGCCTACCAGTCCCCCGGAAGTCTTCTCCGTGTCGCTGTTCTGCGTCAAAATCGATCTCCTTATTGTGGCTCGCCCAGGCGAGGTCGCCTCCTCCCGAAAGGCGCCCGCGAATACGCGCCTCCGTGTTCGCTGCCCCTCAGGGGGGAGGCGCAAACCCGGCACGCCACCGAATGTCTGGCATCTCTAACTCGGCGGGTTGGGGAGCTTCCTGGCCCGCCGGCCGATGCCCCGCCAGGCGTCGCCTTCGCTGCTGACGCGGTCGGCCGCCGTCCTCAGGTCCCACAGATCGGGTCGCAGGCGCGGACTCGAGAGCTCGGCCCAGTCGATCGGCATCGCCACCGGCGCCCCTGGCCGCGGACGCACGGCGTACGGCGCCACGGCGTGCTGGGCGTAGTTGATGCGATTCACGTCCAGGTAGATGCGCGCGCCGCGCTCGGCGCGGTGCCATTCCAGGGTGAGGTGCTCGGGGTCTGCCGCCACCATCCGCTCGGCCAGCGCGCGAGCGAATCCGTGAACCTCGCCGAACGTCGCCCCGCGCCGCAACGGGCAAACCACGTGAATGCCGCGGGAGCCGGTGACCATCGCGTAGGGGATCAGACCGGCGTCGCGCAGGCGCTCCCCGGCCGCGCGCGCCGCCGAGCGAACCTCGGCGAAGCCGACTCCGGGGGCGGGATCGAGGTCGATGGTCAGGCGATCCGGCTCGTGGGGCCGGTCGGCGCGGGAGAGCCAGATGTGCGGGGTGATGACGTTCTGGCCGGCGAGGTAGACCAGCGTCGCCGCCTCGTTGGCCAGCACCTGCGTCAGCGAACCGCCGCGTTTGGGCACCGTGGCGGTGGCGATCCAGCCGGGGAAATGCTTGGGGACCGACTTCAGGAAGAAGCCGTGGCGCTCGATCCCGGCCGGAAACGCCTGGAGGGCGAGCGGACGATCCCTCAGGTGCGGCAGCATCACCTCGGCGACGCACTCGTAGTACCGGGCCAGGTCGAGCTTGGTCACCGGGGGATCGGCGAAGAGCCGCTTCGACGGGTGCGAGATCGGCACCCGCCGCCTACCGACCTCGAGCGCTACGTCTTCGGCCACCGTCTCACTTGTCGCTCAGCTGACGCTGGAGCGCCGAGAGCACGGTCC
>JALYXK010000110.1 GCA_030947145.1 Actinomycetota bacterium | reverse complement strand
CGCGGGTCGCTCATGTCGATCAGGACCTGGGTGGCCCACTCCGGGGTCACCTCGACGTACTCGTCGTTGGTGTACCAAGAGGTCGCGGCCCGGAAGTGCTCGAGCACCTTGTCGGGGTTGAATTTCTCGGGCTCGGGGAAAAAGCCGGTCTCGGTGCCCACGCGCATGATCGTCTCCTTGTCCCCCTCGATCACCGCGCGCGCCACCTCCATCTCGAGCTCGACGGCCCCGGCCGGCATCCGCTTGAACAGCCCGAAGTCGAAGAAGGCGACCTTCCCATCGGGCAGCAGCATCGAGTTGCCGGGGTGGGGATCGCCGGAGAACTGGTGGTGGCGATACATGCAGCCGAAGTAGAAGCGAAACAGGATCTCGCCGACCCGGTCGCGCTCTTCCTGCCGGTAGGTCTTCAGCTCCTCGAAGCCGATGCCCTCCACGAACTCGGTGACCAGCACCCGCTCGCGCGAGAGCGAGGTGATGACGCCGGGGACGACGATGAACGGATGGCCGCGGAAGATCCGGGCCAGCGTCCGCTGGTTCTGGGCCTCGAGCTCGTAGTCGAGCTCCTCCTCGATCCGGTCGCGGATCTCCTCGCCGATCGCCTTCGGGTCCATCCCCGGCGCGATCCGCTTGGCCAGGCGGAGGATCAGCCCCAGGTTCTGCATGTCCGACCGAACCGCCGAGGCGACGCCGGGGTACTGCACCTTGACCGCGACCTCGCGACCGACCGACTCGTGGCCATCCGGGCCCCGAGTCGGTGCCCGCAGCCGGGCGCGGTAGACCTGGCCGATCGAGGCGGCGGCGATCGGCGTCTCGTCGAACTCCTCGAAGATCTCGCTGATCGGCCCGTCGAGCTCCTCCTCGATCACCCTGCCCATGTCCCTGAAGGTGACCGTCGGGGCGGCGTCCCGCAGCGCGGCGAGCTTCTTCTGGAACTCCTCGCGGTACTCCTCCGGCACCAGGCCGACGTCGAGGAACGACATCACCTGCCCGACCTTCATCGCGGCCCCCTTCATCGTCCCCAGCGCAGTGACGATCTGCTGGGCCGCCTCGAGATGCCGACGCTCGAGGGCGACCTTCTTGCCCTCGTCAGAGCGAGCTACGTTGGCCGCACGGGTGCCCGCCTGCCGCATCGCCTGCCCGGCGGCCAGCCCGCCGATCTTGGCCGTGCGCCCCACGCGGGACGTGGGGATTTTGTCCTTCGCCACTCCGACGATGCTACCCGGCGGCCGCGCGGGCGCCCTCAGGCCGCGTTGGTCCTGCCTTAGTCCTGCTCTACCTGAGATCCGGGCACGATGTCATCCGACCCGTCCGGCCAGCGGACCCAGGCCTTGTGGCCGCCGTCGTAGTCGTCGCCGAGCAGGATCAGGGTGGCCGGCTCGCCCATCGCGGTGCACTGGGCGGTGCCATCGGGATCCAGGCCCCGCCAGATCCGCACGAACTTGTTCGACTCGAGCTCCTCGGCCACCGTGGTCGGGTCGGTGTGCCCGGGGTGGATCCGCGTCTCGGGGGGGAGCGTGAGCAGGGTGTCCATGATCGAGGACTTCAGGTCGGCGTAGGTGGTGTGCCCGGGGGCACGGACCCCGCCGACCGACCCCTTGAACAGCGTGTCGCCGGTGAACACGTCGCCGCCGTTGACCAGCAGCGAGACCATCCCGGCGGTGTGACCCGGTGTGTGCAGCGGCTCGATCTCCAGCGCGCCGCAGTAGATCGTCTGGCCCGGCTCCATCGTGCCGGTGGCGCCGGGAACGAGTTCGCGTTCGAGCGGGTGGATCAGCACCGGCGTCCCGGGATGGCGCTCGAGCACCTGCTCGAGCTCGGCCACGTGATCGTGGTGATGGTGGGTCAGCAGCACGTGGGTAAGCGCGAAGCGCATCCGGTCGAGCACGGCCAGCAGCGGTTCGACCGGCCCCCCGGCGTCGATCAGCACGGCATGCGCGCCCAGCTCGTCGGCCACCAGATAGGTGTTCGACAGCCAGTCGTCAGACATCGAGCGTTCGACGATCACATTTCGGAGCCTATCGGGGTAGCCTCCCGGACATGAGCTTGATCCACACCTGCTATCGCATCCTCGAGATCGACCGTTCCGTCAAGTTCTACGAAGCGCTCGGTTTCCAGGAGATGCGCCGTATGCCGATCGGCGACAGCGCCACCAACGTGTTCATGGGCCTGCCCGAGGACGGTGACAACCCCCGACTCGAGCTGACCTTCAACCACGGACGCACCGAGCCCTACGAGATCGGCACCGGCTACGGCCACATCGCCATCACCACCGACGACCTCGACGGCACCCTGGAAGCGCTGGCCGGCCAGGGGATCGAGCCCGAGCGCGCGCCCTACACGGTCAGCGAAGGCGGCTCACGAATCTGCTTCGTCCGCGACCCGGACGACTATCGCATCGAGATCATCGAACGCTCCTCATGAGGAGCCCCACGGCCTAGCCATGGTCGAGACGAGCAAGATCGCCTATCTGCTCCAGCGCCTGGCCCAGGGCGTGGCCTCCCACGACCGGGAAAACCCCGAGCACCACACCTGGGGCATCGGGATGACGCACTTCGACATCGAGCGTCTCGGGCTCGACGAGGGCGAGGAGATCCTGCCTGGGATCGTGCTCCAAGCCGACGGCGGCGTCACCGGCGCCTTCCGGGTGCTTTGCGACGGCGACCACGACGAGGAGCTCAGCGAGGAAGAGGAAGAGGCGATCGACGCGGTGGCCCGCGAGGAGATCGCCGAGCCCGTGCACGCCGAGCCCGCGCACGCCCCCGGCACCCCACCCCCGATCCGCCCCCCGCTCTAAGCCCGGCGCTGGGCCAGGATCGTCCGGAGCCGCTCGGCTTCGCGGGCTGATCGGTGCTCGATCCGGTCCCAGGTGACTCGTACGGTGGCCCGCCCGCCGGCGAGCATCTCGGCGTCGCGGTCGCGGTCCGCCTCGAACGCTCGGCGGTCGCCGTGGAACTCGTAGCCATCGAGCTCGACGATCAACCGCTCGGCCTCGAAGTAGGCATCGACCTCGTAGCCGCCGACGACCGTGTTGATCTGCGGCCGGGGCAACCCGAAGTCGGCGCAGAACGCGGGGAATTCGTCCTCCCACCCCGAGCGGGTCGGACCGTCCGTAGTGTCGACGAACGGCGCGAGCAGCTTCGCGCCGGGATGGTTGAGGTGCTGGTCGATGACTTCGGCCAGCTGGGACTTGCGTAGAAACGGGGTGTGGAGCGCCTCGTTGACGATCCGGGAGAGCGGCCTCGCTGCGAGCCCGGGCGCGCATTCGAGCAGCGTCCTGGCCGGGCTGGTGACGCGGACGCCTAACTGGACGCGGAGCTCCTGCCGGGGCAGGTGGAGGGTGCGATGCACGGCGATCCCCGGCGGCCTCCGGTCGCCCAAGATCGTCACCTCGGGCGTCTGCGGCCAGTCCTTGACGAAGCGCCACAAGGGCAGCGCCGAGAAGTGGCTCAGCGCGGCGCGCGGGCCACAGGCCAGGACCGCCGCGGCCGCTTGCTCCACCGGAGTGGTCGCGGGCCGACCCACCGAGTAGACCCCACGGAAGACGGGGTACAGCCGACCCTGCTTCACCCGGTACCAGATCGCCTGCTTTCCGAGCCCCAGCGCGTTCAACTGCTTGACCGTGATGTTGCTCTGCTGGCGGCGGGCGACCGCGCCGATTGCCGCGTCGATCCGCGGACCGTCACCCACGGCCAACCTGCCGGGGGGCTCGGGACGCTGGTAACGCTATTTGAGACTTTCTTACCGACACCCCGCGGAGAATGGCGCCGAAGCGCCGCTCCGGGCCGGATTGGCACCATTCAATGACGCCTTTTCCGCAGGTCCGTGCGGACCCGAGGCAAAGTCGTGACGCCTGGCTAGACGCTGGGCACGGGGACACCGGCGCGGGCGGCAATCTGCGCCGCGAGCTCGGCGATCGTCGGGCACGGCAGTCCGTGGCGGGCGGCCGCGCGCAGGACGGCGCCGGCAATCGCGTCGAGCTCGGGCTCGCGGCCGGCGGCGATGTCGCGCTGCATCGACGAGCCGAGGCCCTCGTGGGCGTCGTCCAGCTCGGCGATGCTCGTCTCGGGCTTGATCAGAGCGCCGTCCGCGTTGGCCACGGCGGCGGCTTCGGTGATGCAGCCCAC
>JALYXK010000108.1 GCA_030947145.1 Actinomycetota bacterium | reverse complement strand
GCCCCGGTCCTTCCGGTGTGGCGCCGAGCGGCGGCTCGGGCTCGGGCGGCGGCTCGGGCTCAGGCGGCGGCTCGGGAAGGAGCCAGGGCACCTCGGGATCGGTACCCGCACCCATCAGCTCTCCTGGCGCCACCCTCGGCACGCCGCTTGGCGACGGCACCCCGGTCTCCGGCGCCCCCGGGGATCCTGGCGCGTCAGGCACCGGCTCAGATCAAGGACCCGGTCCTGGCCCTGCTCCGGCCCGGACTCCGGCCTCACCCGTCTCCGGCGATCCCGGCACGCCCGCCGGCTCCGACCCCGGCTCTCCCACCGGCGCGGGCCCGGTGCCGGGCGCCAGCACCACCACCAGCGGCTGAAGCGGCCGGCGCCGACCGCGACGGGCCTCGTCCTCGGGCTGAGCGGCGGCGCGTCTCGGGGATCGGTACGGTCCCATCAGCCACCTTAAACCAGGAGGAAACGAACCATGGCAAGAACCCCACGATCGCTCGTCGGAAGCGTCGTCGCGATCACCGGAGGCGGCCGCGGTATCGGTCGAGCCACCGCATTGGCCCTTGTCGCCCAGGGCGCCCGCGTGGCGATTGGGGACGTCGATGACGCGCTGGCCGAGCGCTCCGCCGAGGAGCTGGGATCCGGAACCGTCGGGCTCCCGCTCGACGTCACCGACCGCGCAAGCTTCGCCGGGTTCCTCGATCAGGTCGAGGAGCGCCTCGGCGGGCTCGACGTTCTCATCAACAACGCCGGGATCATGCCGATCGGCCCCTTCCTCGAGGAAAGCGACGCGACCGCCGCCCGGATTGTCGACATCAACCTCAACGGTGTGATCTTCGGCACCAAGCTCGCGCTCGAGCGTTTTTCCGCGCGCGGGAGCGGTCATCTCGTCAACGTCGCCTCGACGGCGGGCAAGGCCGGTGTCTCCGGCGGCGCCACCTACTGCGCGAGCAAGCACGCCGTGGTCGGGCTCAGTGAGGCCATCCGGCAAGAGGTGCGCGGAACCGGGATTGACGTCACCGTGGTCATGCCCCACGTGGTCAATACCGAGCTCGGCTCGGGCCTGTCCAATACGCGCGGGGTGAACCTCGTCGAGCCCGAGGATGTCGCCGACGCCATCGTCGACGCGCTCCAGACCGGACGCTACGAGGTATTCGTCCCGAGATCGATGGGCCTTCTGCTCCGCAGCAAGTCACTCGTGCCGGTCGCCTTCTCGGATTGGGTGGGACGCCTGATCAAGGGCGATCGCGTCCTGGTCAACCCCGACCGCGCAGCCCGCGCGGCCTACGAGGCGCGCATGGCGCAGACCATCGCCGAGGCCGACCGGCAGAGCGAGACCACGAGCCCGGAGCGCGAAGCCCAGGTCGCGTAGCCGCGCCCCCTACAGCCCACCTACTATCGCGCGGCCGGCATCGGAGGCCACGGTTACGTCGATCTTCGTCGGCTCACGGGTCCAGGCGATCAGGTTGAGTGCTTGCAGCCGGTCGAGCATGGTCTGGAAGGCGAGCGCCTGCGCCCCGCTTGCGTAGCTGCGCTGGATCTCGAACCGGTAGCCGGTGGTGGCCATCGCGTAGCCGCCCGAACGGCCGAGCAGATGCTCGTAGCTGCGGTCGGTGACGGCCTGGGCGAGGACGAGCGGGGCCTTCGATCCGCTGAGGGCCCTGACGCGCGCGGCGAGCTCGATCAGCAGGTCGAGCGCCGCCGGACTCAGACCGCGATAGAGGGCCTGCTGCTCGTCGAGGCGGTGCGCGAGCGAGCCGATGGCGGGGCTGTAGGCGAGGCCGAGCTCGCCGGGATCGGAGGGCAGGGGCAGCACCTGGCGCGATGCGTAGGCCGAGGCGAGGTCGCCCGGGGTCGCGAACGCGCCGGTCTGGCCCTGGGGATGGAGGACGTCCTCGTCATCGACGCTGGCGTTTTCGAGGTTGTTCAAGCGGACGAGCCGGGACCGGTCGGAGCGGTAGAGGGACATGATGTTCTCGGCCGCGAGCACGCGCCAGTAGTAGAGCGAGGAGTCATCGCCGAATCCCTGGAGCAGGGCGAAGGCCCCGGGGTGGCGGTCGGGCGCACTGTCGAAGAAGAGCTGCGCGTAGGGGACCGCCTGGCCGCCGTTGTAGTCGTGCAGGACGTTCTGGAGATTGCCGATCCCCATGTGGTAGGAGACCACGGCCAGATCTCCCCGACCCAGGTCGCGCCGGGCGATCTCCAGGTAGCGGACGGTCGCCGCCAGCGCCTTGGCCGGATCGAAGCGGTCGTCGATCCGCCGCCGCTGGCTCTGGAGGCGGGCCAGGCGCCCGGCCTCGCCGAGCGAGTAGGCATTGGCGATTGCCTTCGTGAGCCGGCGGCTGCGCACCAGGTCGATGTGCATTCCCAGCAGCGAGGAGCCGGTCTGGGAGAGGATCTGGGTCAGGCCCGCGGCGGCCGCCGCGTCGGACCCGGCGAGGGCATCCGGGTATCCCGCGCTCTCGAGGAAGACGATCGCTTCGAGCACGTTCGGGTCGATCGCCGTCCCCTGCGCCGCCGCGTCGATCAGCGAGCGGTAGGCCGCCAACCGGGCCGCCGTGGCGAGCACGCCGCCTGGGCTCTTCTGGAACAGGACGTAAGCCTCGCCGGCGCGGGCGCGGGCCTCGAAGTTCCCCTGGCGGCTCGCCTGGTAGGCGAACGGGTCGCCGGGCGGCGCCGGCTGACCGAGCCCCGGGAGCGGCAAGGGCGGCGGTCCCGAGGAGTGCAGCAGTGCAAAGAGCACGGCGATCACCAGGACGATGGCCGAGCCGGCGACGGCCAGCCGTGAGCGAGCGCTAGCCCGCCGCTGCAGCGAACGCATCTTCGTGCCGCATCAGCCG
This sequence comes from Actinomycetota bacterium, assembly GCA_030947145.1. Classification (GTDB taxonomy): domain Bacteria; phylum Actinomycetota; class Thermoleophilia; order Solirubrobacterales; family Solirubrobacteraceae; genus Palsa-465. The sequence goes on along the minus strand of JALYXK010000108.1, from coordinate 228 downwards.
GCAGCGGCCTCCGAGGGGGGCGCCAGGCGCCGCGCGGCGATGGCGACGGCGCTCTGGCTGTGATCGACGAGGACGAACCGGCGACCCTGCGCTGCGCATATTGCGCCGAGTGTTCCAGATCCCGCGAAGAAATCGAGGCACCAGCCCCCCTCGCGCGAGGAGGCGGCGACGATCCGCCGCACGATCCCCTCGGGCTTCTGGGTCGGGTAACCGGTCTTCTCGCTGCCG
>JALYXK010000079.1 GCA_030947145.1 Actinomycetota bacterium | reverse complement strand
GCCGGCATCTCGCCGCTGCTCACCGGGCGGGAGAACATCTACCTCACCGGCTCGCTGATGGGTCTCAAGCGACGCGACGTCACCCGACGCTTCGACGAGATCGTCGCCTTCGCCAATCTCGAGGAGGCCGTCGACCGCCAGGTCAAGTACTACTCCTCGGGCATGCAGATGCGGCTGGGATTCGGCGTGGCCGCTCATCTCGAGCCCGACATCCTGCTGGTCGACGAAGTCCTGGCCGTCGGCGACGCCACCTTCCAGCAGCGTTGTCTGGAGCGGATTCGCTACGTGCTCGGGCAGGGAACGACCCTGCTGTTCGTCTCCCACGACCTCGCCGCGGTGGAGGCGACGTGCGCGAACGGCGCCTGGCTGCACGGGGGAAAGGTGGCAACGAGGGGACCGATCCGGGAAGTCCTGAGTGCTTACCGCGCCGCGGTGGAGGGGGACGCGGCCGAGCGGCCCGAGATCGACGGGGTGCTCAAGCTTCGTGATATCGAGGCGGGCACGCCGGACGGCAGTCTGCCCAGGACCGGGGGCCCGTTGACCGTCGATCTGACCTTCGAGAGCCGCGACCCGTACCGCGCCTGGATCTACCTGGGCATCACCGAGGGGGCCGCGACGCCGATCTTCCTGCTCAACCCCGGGCGTGAGACCATCATCGAACCGGGGTTGACGCGCGTGCGTTGCGAGATCCCGTCGCTTCCGCTCCCCAGTGGCAGGTTTTACGTCTGGGGTGGCGTCTACAAGGACTGGACGAACGGTACGGAACTGGTCAGCTGGCAGCCCCTCACCCCGTTCGACGTGCACGGCCCCGAGCTCGACGCGGCTCCCCGCGCGATCGTCCGGCTCTCCCCGCTGCACGTCGACTCCAGTTGGGAGTTCGACCGCTCCTAGTGACGGACCAAGTGGGGGCGACTACGGCTTGGGAACCCGGGTCGTCCGGGTGACCGTGAGCTGGCGACCGTATGAATCCACGATCGTCAGCTTGATCGAATAGCGCCCTCCGGCCGTGCTGAGCGGCACGCGGATCCGCAGTTGCTTCGCCGCGCCCGCGCGGAGCGCGGCAGTCCTGAACCTGAACGTGTGCCCCCGCCCGCGCAGGGCGGCGGTTACGTCGACGGACTCAGCGAGCTGAAACGTGGCCGCGATCGTGCGTCGCTTCCCGCCGGTCGCCTTCACGGACAGGAGCGAGCCGGCGAGCTTCGTCGGCGACAGCGTGTGCGGTGAGAGGAAGGCCCAGATCGCCTGGGAGGCGCTGTACCGCTTCGAGTAGGGATCCGGCTTCGCGGTGATCGTAGGGCCACCCGGCCAGTTGTGCAGACCGCCACCGACGTAGGTCAGCGCCACCGAGCTGCTATCGACGCAAGAACTCCAGATCTCGAAAGTGACGTTGGCGGCGGTTAGAGGCCGCGCCGACCCGTTCGAGCAGCCGTCGAGCTGCCGCCAGCGAGCGGTGGTCTCTGCCGCGGACGGCAGCCGGCCCGGGATTCCCGCCGGTCGGATCGCGTCGGCCCCGCCGACGAGGAGATACTCGGATACCGGGTGGGATAACCGGCACGTGTTGTAGAGCTTCATGTTCATGTTGTTGGCGACGATCGCGATACCGGCGATCTGGGACGAATAGAGGCAGGCCACCTTCCAGGTCTCGAAGCCGCCGGCGGAGAATCCGATCACGTACACCCGGGTGGGATCGATGTTCTCGATCCTGGTGAGCGTGGCGATCATGCCGTGAACGTACTGCGTGTCGCTGGGAGAACTCCACCCATGCGCCGGGTTGGCCGAGGCCAGGTAGGCGACGACGAACCCGTGCTGGTTGGCCACGGTGTTCATCCCGGTGATGTACTGCATCCCCGTGGGCGACGCCGCGGAGCCGTGAAGCGCGATCACTAGCGGAACCTTCTGAGCATAACTCAGTCCGGCGGGTCGATGGACGATCGGCGGTAGCCGCGCGGTCGAGACCGTCGTGGTCGGGGTGCTCGGCGGAGTCTCCGACGTGGTCGTCGGCGTGGCCTCGCGGGTGCTCTTAGGCGCCGGGGACGCCGCCGTCACGCCGCAACCGGCGATCACGAAGAGGACGGCCAGGCACCAGGCCCGGCCAGGTGGCCGAAGTCGAAAGAGGTTCATTCGCGGGGCTGAGGGGCGGCTCGGGCCTGCTCGATGAGGGGGCGCAGCTTCGTGGCCAGGCCTTGCACATGCGGGCGGCGGAGGTGGGTGATGTGGTCACCGACGGCGTCGTAGATCTCGAGTTCGCGGACGTGGGCGCCCCATCCGAACGTGGGGTCAGCGAGCGCGTCGCCGGCCCAGGTTACGGTCGACTCAGAGCGCACGAGCACGGCCCGGCCGCTGTACGGGTGCAGCTGGTAGCGACGGCGGGCGTGGTTGTAGATCTCGATGCGCATCCGGGCAAGGCGGGCGAGCTCACGCTGGCTTTCCGCGGGGGCCGGCCGTAGTCCTACGGCACTGGCCGCTTCCTTCATGTGGCTGGTTACCTTCAAGCGCCGGCGGCGCAGCACGCGCTTCCAGTCGTCTCTGAGGGTGCCGGGAACGATTGTATCGAGGATCAGCAAGAGGCTGACCTGCTCGCCGGCGCGCTCGAGCTGGTGCGCCATCTCGTAGATCAGCAGGCCGCCGACGGAGAGTCCGAAGAAGACGTAGGGGCCGTGTGGCTGCTGCTCGCGGACCACCTCGAGGTAGCCGGCCGCCATCTCCTCGATCGAGAGCGACATCTGGTCGTTTTCGAACATCTCCTGCTCATAGGGCAGGAAGATCCCGTAGACGGGGGCGTCGACGCCGAGCGCGTCGACGAGCTCCTGATAGACGTGGACCCCAGCGATGCAGAAGATCGGGGTTCCGCTGCCCTCGGACCGCAGCTTCAGCACCGTCGGGGTGGTGCAGTCCGCCCCCCCGGCGCGAAGCTCAGCCGCGAGTGAGCGGACCGTGCCCGTGCGGAACAGCATCGGCAGTGCGCAGATCCGGTCGAGCTCGTTCTCGACGGCATGCACCAGCTGGACGGCGAGCAGCGAATGCCCGCCGAGCTCGAAGAAGTTGTCGTCGATCCCGATCCGATCGACCTTGAGCACGCGCTGCCAGATACCGACGAGCTCGGCCTCCAGCTCGGTGGTGGGCTGCGCGAACTCGGTCGATGTGTGGGAGACCCCATCGGGGGCCGGCAGAGCCTTGCGTTCGATCTTCCCGGTCGGCGTGAAGGGAAACGAGGTCAGCATCACCAGGTGCTGGGGGATCATGTAATCGGGCAGGCTCCGGCGCAGCGCGCTGAGGATCTCCGACGCTTCCACCGGGCGCCCCGGCACGATCGTCACGTATCCGACCAGGCGGACGTCATCGGGGCCATCCTCGCGGAGCATGACCGCGGCCTGTCCGACGCTGGGAACGGCGCTCAGCGCCGTCTCGACCTCGCCGAGCTCGACCCGGAACCCGCGAACCTTCACCTGGTCATCGCTCCGTCCCAGGAACTCGATGTTGCCGTCCGGCCGGTGACGGGCGACGTCGCCGGTGCGATAGATGCGGGACCCCGCACCAGCGTCGAAGGGGTCCTCGACGAAGCGCTCGGCGGTCAGCTCGGGGCGGCCCAAATAACCCCGGGCGAGGCTCACGCCGCCGATGTAGAGGTCGGCGGGCACGCCGAAGGGGACCGGCTGCAGATGCCGGTCCAGCAGGTAGATCCGCGCTCCGGAGATGGGCCGCCCGATCGGCGGCAGGGCGGGCCAGTCGGCCGGCTCCCCCGGTAGGGCGTACGAGGTGACGACGTGGCTCTCGGTCGGGCCATAGTGGTTGAACAGCGTGGCGTCCCGGTGACGCTGGAAGAAGCTCTTGATCGGTGCGGCGGCCTTCAGCTGCTCTCCCGCGGTCATCACGTCGCGTAGGCTGGGGATCGTCAGGTCCAAGTGCTCGGCTGCTTCACAGATGGCTTCGAGGCCGACGAAAGGCAGGTACAGGCGCTCGATGCGCTCCTCGCCGAGCCGCCCGGCCAGCGCGTGCACATCACGGCGGGTGGACTCGTCGATCAGCACGAGCGTGCCCCCCGAGCACCAGGTGGAGAAAATCTCCTGGAAGGCCACGTCGAAGCTGAGCGAGGCGAACTGGAGGGTGCGGGCCGGCCCCGGCGCTGACCAGTGCGCCAGCTGCCAGGCCAGCAGATTGGTGAGCGGGCGATGGCTCATCGCGACGCCCTTGGGCCGGCCGGTCGATCCCGACGTGTAGAGCACGTAGGCCAGGTGATCCGCATCCACGCCGGTAATCGGGGCTACCGCATCGTGAGCGGCGATCGCCGCTCGGTCCCGGTCCAGGCACACGGTCTCGCCGGAGTGGGCGGGCAGACGCTCCAGCAGGTGACTCTGGGTCAGCAGCACGGGGGTGCCCGAGTCCGCCAGCATGTACTCGATGCGCTCCTGGGGGTAGCTTGGATCGACCGGCGCGTAGGCGCCTCCGGCCTTGAGTACCGCGAGCACGGCGACCATCGTGTCCAACGACCGCTCGGCGGCGATCGCCACGACGACGTCGGGGCCGACTCCGCGCTCGCGTAGGTGCTGCGCGAGCCGGTTGGCTCGGGCATCGAGCTCCGCGTAGGACAGCTCGACTCCGTCCAGTCGGACCGCGACGACATCCGGGCTGCGGCCCGCCTGCTCGGCCACGAGGTCGTGCACGCAGCGATCGTCGCGCTCGCCGCTTTCGCTTCCCCGGGGCAGGACGAGGTCTCGCTCCGCGTCGCTCAGCAGCGCCAGCTGGCCGACCGGACGCGACGGGTCCGCGACGATCGCCTCCAGCAGCGTCTGCAGATGCGCGAGCATCCGCGAGATCGTGGGCGCTTCGAACAGGGCGGTGCAGTACTCGAGCGAAACCCGCAAGCCGGCTGGATCGTCGTGCACGAACAGCCCGAGATCGAACTTCGCGGTGCCGCGCTCGGCACTCAGTCGCTCCTGCTCGAGGCCGGCCAGCCGAGGCGGAGCCGGAACCGCGTTCTGTGCGACGAACAGCACCTGAGCGAGGGGGGTATGGCTGCGGTCGCGCTTCGGGTTGACCTCCTGCACGAGCTTCTCGAACGGCAGATCCTGATTCGAGAACGCGTCGAGCGAAGTCTCACGCACCCGGGCCAGGTTCTCGGTGAACGAGTCCTCGCCGTCGATCTCGCAGCGCAACACGAGCGTATTCACGAACAACCCGACGATTCCCTCGAGCTCGGATCGGTTGCGGTTGGCGACGGGCGAAGCCACCAGGATGTCGCTGCGCCCGCTGTATCGTCCGAGCAACGTCATGAACGCGGTGAGAAGCGTCATGAACATCGTCGCTCCTGCGCGTTCGCTCAGCTCGCGCAGCCGCTCCGAGAGCGGCCCGGGAAGCGCCGTGCGCAGGGTCGCGCCGCGGAAGCTCTGCTCGGCGGGCCGCGGCCGGTCGGTGGGAAGCTCCAGGAGCGGGGGGGCGCCGGCCAGCTGCTGTTTCCAGTAGCCGAGCTGGGAGTCGAGCCCGCCGGCCTGCAGCCAATCCTGCTGCCAGACCGCGAAATCCCCGTACTGAATCGCCAGCTCCGGTAGCTGGGCATCGCGGCCCTCGCGCAAGGCGTTGTAGAGGGCCGTCAGCTCCCGGTTGAGCACCCCCATCGACCATGCGTCAGCGACGATATGGTGGATGGTGAGCGTGAAGACGTGATCCTGCTCGGCCAATCTGAACAGGGCAACCCTGATCAGCCGGTCACCGGAGAGATCGAAGGGCCGCCGAGCCTCCTCTTGCAGGAGACGTTGAACCTCGGCTTCGGCCTCCGGACGACCGCCGAGGTCGGTGATCGGCAGGGCCAGCGGGCGAGGCGGGCTGATCAGTTGCTCGGGACTCCCATCCCGCAGGACGAATCCCGTTCGCAGGGATTCATGTCGCTCGACGAGCTGGTTCAGAGCTGACTCCAGCGCCCCCACGTCCAGGTGGCCGCGCAGGCGCTGGGCCATCGGGACGTTGTACGTGGCGCTGTTCGGCTCCAGCCGGTCCAGAAACCACAGTCGCTGCTGCGCGAAGGACGCCGGCAGCGCGAAGGCTTCCCCGGTCGGCTCCAGTGTCGCGGGGGTGTCGGGTGTCTGGGTTCGGCTCATGTGGGGACTAACCCGGCGCCTGGCGGATCGGCGGCCTCGCCACCCGTACCAATGCAGGCTGGGGGCTGGGCGTGTCGTCGACGTGCTTATCGACCGCTTCGGCCAGTTCAATGATCGTCGGCGTGTCGAAGATCGACCGCAGCAACAGGGTTACCCCGAGGTCCTCACGCACCCGCGACATCACCCGCATGGCCAGCAGCGAATGGCCGCCGAGCGCGAAGAAGTTGTCGTTGATCCCGATCTGATCAACGGTCAGCACCGCACCCCAGATCTCGGCCAGGCGTCGCTCGGTCTCAGTCCGAGGAGCGACGAACTCGTCGACCGCGGTGGCCTGATCCCACGCCGGGTCCGGAAGCGCATCCCGATCAACCTTGCCGTTCGGGGTCTGCGGGAGCTCGTCCAGCATCACGTACGCGCTGGGGATCATGTAGTTGGGGACGTGATCGGCGGCGAAGGCGCGCAGGTCCTTGGCTTCCGGCTCAGGGCCCGTGGATTGGACATACGCGACCAGGCGGGTCTCGCCGCTGGGATCCTCGCGGTCCACGAGCGCCGCCGCGCGGACCGACGGATGGCGCTCGAGCACGGCCTCGATCTCGCCGGGCTCGATCCTGAAGCCGCGGATCTTGAGCTGACGGTCGGTGCGCCCGAGGAAGTCGATCGTCCCGTCGGGCAACCAGCGGGCCAGGTCTCCGGTGCGGTAGAGGAGCGGCTCGAAACTGCTGTCGCGACTCGCCGCCTCCACGAACGGATCGGGCAGGAATTTCTCGGCGGTCAGCTCCGGACGGTTGAGGTAGCCCCGAGCCACCGCGACTCCGCCGACGCACAGCTCGCCGGGGATGCCGATCGGCTGCGGGTCGAGATTCTCGTCCAGGACGTAGATCCGCGTGTTGTCCAGCGGGCCGCCGATCGGCACGAAACGACCGGGCAGCAGCTCCACATCGTCGGCGGGCTGAAACCACGTGCTGTCGATCGTGGCCTCGGTCAGGCCGTAGGAGTTCACCAGCCGCGTATCGGGACCACAGAGGCTCTTATAGAGCGTGTACTTCTCGTTGCGCCAAGCCTCGCTGGAGATGATGACCAGTCGCATGTGGTGCAGGCGCTGGCCTTCGCGCTCGACGTGCTCGAACAACAGCGCCGCCGTGGCCGGCACGAACTCGGCCGTATCGACTCCCTCGCGGAGCATCAGCCGGAGCAGCGCCGGTGGGTCGATCACCACCTCGATCGGGCAGAGCACGAGCTTTGCCCCGGCCAGCAGCGACCGGATCAGATCCCCGGTGAACACATCGAACGAGAAGCTGGCCATCTGCAGGTGGGCCTTGGCCTCGCGCAGGCGGTAGGCGCGCTCATAGGCGAAGTAGGCGCTGGCCAGGCTGCGGTTGGCGATCATGGCGCCCTTCGGCGTACCGGTCGATCCGCTGGTGTAGATGATGTAGGCGAGGTCGTCGCCGCCGGCGGTGGTGGGCGGGTCCTCCTCCGGCAGGCCGTCGAGCACGCCCGGCGAGTCGATCGCCAAGATCCGGGCGTCGGTGTCGGGCGCCGTGGCCAGGTGCTTCTCGTGGGTCAGCAGCACGCTCGGCTCCGCGTCGGCGACCATGAACTCGATCCGGTCCCGCGGATACAACGGATCCAGCGGGATGTAGGCGCCGCCGGACTTGACCACGGCGAGCACCGCCGGAACCAGGTCGATCGACTTCTGCATCAGGACTCCGACCAGGGTGCCGGGGCCGACTCCGTGGTTGCGCAGCAGCGCGGCTATGCGATTCGCCCGGCGGTTGAGCTCGTCGAAGGTCAGCCGCTCATCGCCGAAGACGACGGCGTCCGCCGCAGGCGTCCGCGCCACCTGCTCCTCGAAGCACTCCTTGATCGACTCGCGTTGCGGCAGCGACTGGCCGTGGGCGTTCCAGGCCACCACCACCTTGGCGCGTTCCCCTTCGGAGAGCATCGAGAGCTTGGAGATCGGGCGATCGGAATTACTGCCGGCGCTTTCGGCCAGCGCGCGGAAGTGCTCCATCATCCGCTCGACCGTCGAGGGCCGGAACAGCTCGGTGCTGTACTCCCACGTGGTGTTCAGCCCGGTGGTCCGCTCGCTCATCCCCAGCAGGACGTCGAACTTGGCCCAGCCCTTCTCGTGGCTGATCTCGCTGGAGCGGATCCCCTCGGGCTGGAACTTCGGGCGTTGGGTCTGCCACGCTGGATTGTGCAGGACCAGCATCGCCTGGTAGACCGGGGTCTGGCTCAGATCCCGCGCGGGGTTGGTCGCCCGCACGACATTTTCGTAGGGCACGTCCGCGTTGGCGAAGGCCTCGAGCGTGGTCTGACGGGCGCGGTGAAGCAGCTCGTCGAAGGTGGGGTCGCCGGAGAGGTCGATGCGCAGTGCGAGCGGGTTGATGAAGTAACCCACCATCGACTCGAGCTCGGTCCGGTTGCGCCCGGCAAATGGTGTGCCGACCACCACGTCGTCCTGGCCCGAATAGCGGCCGAGTAGGGTCGAGAACACGGCCAGCAGGGCGACGAACAACGTGGAGTCGCTGCGCCGGGCGAGTGAGCGGAGCGCTTCCCGGGTCGCCACGTCCAGCATCAGGCTCATGTGGTCGCCCACCCAGGAGCGAGCCGGCGGGCGAGGATAGTCCGTCGGCAGGTCGAGCCGCGACGGCGCTCCCGCCAGCTTGCGCTTCCAGTACTCCAGCTGCCGGTCGGCGATGCCGCCGTCGAGCCATCGGCGGTGCCAGACGGCGTAGTCGGCGTACTGGATCGAGAGCGTGGGAAGCTCGGGCTCGCTGCCGTTCCCGAGTGCGTCGTAGAAGGCCGTCAGGTCCCGGTAGAGGGCGCTGCGCGAGTACCCGTCGGTGGCCACGTGATGCATGTTGAGCATCAGGATGTGGTCGCCTGCCGACAGGCGGATCACCGTGGTGCGGATCACCGGCCCGTTGACCAGATCGAACCGGAACCGCGACTCCTGCTTGAGGATGCGCTGGGACTCGGCCTGCTGGTCGTCGGCGCTGAGCTCGCCGAGGTCGATCAGATTCAGCTCGACCTCGTGGGGCGGGCCGATCAGCTGCATCGGCTTGCCGCCTACGACGTCGTAGGTGGTGCGCAGAATCTCGTGGCGCGCGACCAGCGCCTCCAGCGAGAGACGCAGGCGCTCGAGGTCCAGTGGTCCCTCGAGCTGGAAAGTGCCCGGGGCGTTGTAGGCGATCCCGTCGTCGAAGACCTGGCTGAGCAGCCACAGCAGCTCCTGGGAATAGGAGAGCTCGCAGGGACTGAAGGTGGCCCGCGGGGTGATCGTGTTCTGGCGCGCGGCGGACGCACTGCGCTGCATCAGCCGCTGCTCGAGCAGCGCCCGCTGAGCCGGGCTCAGGTTCTCCAGCCGCCGCGCGACGCGGGATGAATCGCTGCTCATAGCTCGGAGGCCTCCGCCTCGGCCAGCAGGTCGGCCAGCTCATCCTCGCCGGCCTCC
>JALYXK010000070.1 GCA_030947145.1 Actinomycetota bacterium | reverse complement strand
GTGCCTACAGCCGTGTGGTCCGGACAGCCGTCGGCGCGGCGGGATACCGCAGCGCGGCTGCGGTCAAGAACGCCCTCTCGCATCCGGCCGACGATCCGCTCGCCATAGCCCGCGTCACGATCATGCGCGACACCAGCACCGATGCCGTCGCGGAACTGCTGGCCGGTCGCGGTGCTCCGCTGGCGTGGCGTCGCGAGCGGTACCGAACGCAGGCATTTCGGACCGCGAGACGGTTGCGCCGGCGCGCCGTCGTCCTCGCCCGGGGCCGGTAGTCACCGACTGCGATCAGGCAGCTACCGACGCGTACGGCCAGTGGCCGATCAGGCCTTCGGCTCGTCGGCCAGGACCCGCTCCAGGGCTCTGTCCAGCTGCTCGTGGACGAAGCGCTGCGCCCGCAGGTCCCTGAACATGTGGTCTGGCGAAGGGATCCGCTCGATGGTTAGGTTCGGCCAGGTGGCAAGCCGCTGCCCCCGTCGCTCTCGTTCGAACTGCTCGTACAACGGCTCCCCGTCGGAGAGCAGCAGCAGGGCGTGGGTCCCCTGATCGCGCAACCGGTCCAGGCAACGATCCACCTCGGGGGTCTGCAGCGCCTCGAGCGACCGCCATCCTTCAGCGCGGAGCTTGCCCGCGATGCCGCGCAGCGCTCGGCGCACGTTGCTCGCGGTCAGATCGTGGCGAGACAGCCCTGCCCGAGCAGCGCTGCGCATGGCTGCCGCGGCCTCCCGCCGGTCCCGTTCGAGCACCAATCCGTCGCTCCAGAAGAAGGCGTAGAGATTGATCATCAGCGCCGCCACCGTGCGCCGCGCCAGCGCGGCGTGTAGGGACCAGTAAGCCCCCGCGCAGAGGCCCACGAGCACGAAGCGGTCCCAGCCCCATCGCTCCTCGAGCTGATCGAGCAGGGCGAGGACCTCCTCCTGGCGCTGCTCGCTGTAGAGCCCGGCGTTGTCGACGAGCGCCTTCTCGTCGCCGTCCGCTTCGCCGATGCCGGCCAGATCCATCCTGATGCTCGGAACTCCCATCGCCGCCCAGCGACGGGCGAGCTCCACCCAGGCGCGGTTGGGTCCGGTGTGTGGCAGCGCCGCCGCGCCGAGAAACACGGCATGCGCGGACGCGCGCCCTCCTGTCACCGGCTCGCAGACGATGCCGAAGACCCTCCGGCCGGCGATGTCCAGAGCCACCGCCGTCTCACGGATCCGTACGCTGCCCTGGACGAGCTCCATCGTCGAGCGCTGTAGGGATGGGCCGCTGGGCGCCACCTCTGGACGGGATCCCGGCGATGCCTCGGCCAGCCAGGAGAGCGTCGCGTCGATAGTGGCCAGCGGAGCCTCGGCCTCCTGCGGCTCGGTCATCAAGCTCGCGTGGTCACTCGTCGTCGTCACCGTAACACGGGCGCCTCTGGAGGCGAGGTGCGTCCCCAGCGACTCGTCGACGCCGACGCGGTCGCGCCCGATCAGCAAGATCCGCCGGTCGGCGGTTGGTGGGATCGACAGCTGGCTGAGGTCGAGGCCCGCCAGGGCACGCTCGGTCTCCGCGCTCATCAGGAAACCGGTCAGCTCGGCGACGTCCTGCGGCAGAGGAGAGAGGGCCTCGGCATCGGGGGGGTAGCGTGCGGCGACGAACTTCGAGTGTGCGCGCAGTTCGCGCACCATCTTGCGTCCGCTGGCCTGGACCGCCCACAGGACCACATCGTCGATTGGCGCATCCCGGGCCAGGGCGTTTCCCACCACCAGGCCGCCCAAGCCGATACCGATCGCCGCAATCCTCGCGCAGCCGGTCACACCGCGGAGCCAGATCGCCGCTTCGGACACCGCTTGGGTCCACGCCTCCAGGCGATCGGGGGCCGCCGGTGATCCGCCGCTGTCTCCGGTTCCCGGGAACCAGAACCGGAACGCGGGGTAGCCCGCGTCCGCGAGCGACTGAGCCCAGGCCCGCCGGCCCCGATAGGAGCTCTGCTCCTCCCAGCCGAAGGGCGGAGCGATCAGCACAGCGACGGGGTTGGTCTGCGGCGAGCTCGGCTTGTGCAGGACCCCGAAGACGGGGTCCGGCTCCAGCGCGAGGCAGACGGACTGCCCGGAGCCCTGCTGGCTCTCGGGCTGCAGGCGCTCGCCCGGGAGGCTGACCATCACCCGGTTGGGCGCACGTCAATCACAAGTTCAGCGTCAGCCCCCATCGTGATTACGATAGCGAGTGGGGGTCATGGGCTGGGGGCGGGCCGCGGTTTGCGCAGGTAGCCGATCAGCTTCGGGGCGAGCGCCAGTGCAACCAGGGTGTTGGCGCCCAACCAGCCGAGCGCGGCGCCCTGGACGCCGAGGGGGCCGGATAGCGTGGCGGCGCCGACCGCCGCCAGCGTGAAGATCCCGGCCTCGGTGAGCAGGATCGGAGCGCCGCGAGCGCGTAGGCGGGTGAGCGCTTCGAACAGATAGATCACCGCGCGGGGCACCAGGGAAACGGCCAGGATCCGCAGCGCGCCCGCGCCGCGATGCGAATAGGCCGTGCCGTAGGGAAGCAGTAGCAGCGGCGCGGCGATCACCACGAGCGCGGCCATCGGAGCGACCAGGACGAGAAATCGCCTGATCACCAGCCGCGCGAACTCGCCGGCTCGGGCCAGGTCGCGCGCCCCTTCGACGGTCAGCGCCGTGGTCACGTTGTAGAACAGCAAGTCGAGCGCGGCCACCAGCGTGAACGGGATCGCGAAGTAGGCGTTGCGGGCGGCCCCCAGGCGGGTCAGCACGATCAGGGGGATCGCCGCAAACGCGCCGATCCGCAGGAAGAAGGCCACGTAGTCGAGAGCGAGGAAGCGCACGATCAGCCTTCGACCCAGGGGCGGAGCCGTGGTGTCCGCCGCCGGGGCCGGGACGCGATTGCGCTCCGGAGGGAGGACGCGCGTGAACAGGAGCCAGTTGATCACCGGGACCAAAAGCAGCGGGGCCAGGATCCAGGCGGTGAACACGCTGTGGCGCACGCCGATCGCGAACAGGATCGGCAGCATCGCGATCTTGGCGATGCTGAACGTCGCGTTCTCGGCCAGCACCCACGAGGTGCGGCGCATCGCCGTCAGCGCCGCGTCCTGCAGGCCGAACACCCCCCAGACGATCGTGGAGCCGGCGAAGATCAGCGCCAGCCCGTCGTCGGTGCGCAGGAACTTGAGTTCGTGACTGACCTCGGGCGCGACGAGGACGAAGATCGCGCCCCCGATCAGCGCGGCCACAGCGCTGACCCCGTAGGCGATGGCCACGGTCCGGGCGCGACGCTGCGGGGCGACGGTGGGCAGGAACCGGATCAGGGTGTCGTTCATGTTGAGCTGGCAGATGGCCGAGAGAGCGATCAGCACGTTGATCAGCGCCAAGTCGCGCCCGACCGTCGCCGCCGGGAAGATCCTGGCCGCCACGGCCCAGAAGGCAATTCCCAGCCCGGCCGTGGCGATCGTGTTGGCCATCAGGTGCAGGGCGCCGGCCATCAACGGGTCCTCGAAATTCGATCGAGCCCACGCGGCGCCGCGCTCGCGCCGCGTCCACGGTCGCCTGCGCGAGGAGCTCATCCGGAGAAACCCGCCGGCGGCCTACGCCGCGTCCGCGCCAGAGCCACGGCCACCACGCCGGCCAGGGCGGCCAGATACGTCCAGTGCGGCATCGTGTAGGCGTGCGAGCTCCATGGCCACAGAAGAGGGACGCCGGCGGACGACTCGGACAGGTCGCGCATGAAGTGCGCCGTCAGGCCGAGCGCCGCGCCGACGAGCAGTCTACGGCGGGCGGGCCAGGCGACCGCGGCCAGAATGACCAGCGTCAGGGTCAACAGCGAATGCGGGTAAGGCCGCTGCGTCGTCCTGGTGATCCACTGATCACCCAGCAGGCCGGGTACGTGGTCGAGGTCGATCGCCACCGACGCCACCAGCAGCCCGACCGCAAAGGAGCGCGAGCCGACCCCAGGCAGCGCGGCCAGGACCACCGCCCCCGTGAGGAAATGAGCCGTCTCATCGGAGGGCCCTTCCTGGAGCAAGCCCGGTCCGATCCGCAGCACGAGCTGGTCGGCCACGAGTAGGAGGAGCGTCGTGGCCAGGAGCAGAGCCGGGGCGGGGACCCGGAGCCGGTCGAGGGATCTGGTGAAGACACGCCGGCGCCGACGGTGAGCCAGGGGCGGCATCGATGATTCAACGGTCTGCCGCAATCGGTAGCACACTAAGGCACTTGCGCGACCACGTCACCGCATTCGCTCCCGGACGGGTCAACCTGATCGGCGAGCACACCGACTACAACGACGGCCTGGCGCTGCCG
>JALYXK010000067.1 GCA_030947145.1 Actinomycetota bacterium | reverse complement strand
ATCTCGCCGAGCATGGTCTCCCAGGCGATCGTCAACGAGTTCTGTCGCTCCGGCGCGCTGGACCGCTCGATCGAGACGGTCCGGGCCGCGCTGCGCGAGCGCTCGCAGACGCTGTGCGAGGCGATCGCCGGCGAGCTTCCCGAGGCCCGGTTCGTCGCACCGGAGGGCGGCTACTTCATGTGGCTCGACCTGCCGCGCGGCACCGACGTGGCGGCGATGTTCACCGCCGCCGCCGCCCGCGGAGTTCAGTTCGTCAAGGGCGCTGACTTCGTCCTCGACGGCGCGGAGTCGAGCCTCCGGCTGGCCTATTCGGGGGTCACGCCCGCGGAGATCGAGGAGGGCGTGAAGCGGCTCGCGGAGGCCTACCGCGAGGTCGCGGGCGTGCCCGCCTAGTTGGTCCCGATGCGCCCGCCTCAGCGTCCGTAGCGGTCGCGGCCCAGCACGAGCTGCTCGGGCAGGGCGATCCGGGCGGGCGGCGAGGGCTCGGCCAGCACGGATACGGTCTCCGCGACGCTGGAGGTGACCGTGGCCAGCTGGTCCTCGTAGCGGACGGACACCATTTCCCCGTCGTTGGCGGTTATCTCGCCCCGCAGGCCGGGCTCGATCCCGGCTCGCTTGAGGTAGTGCAGCAGGTCCTCGGCCTCGTTCTCGAAGCGCAGGATCGTCACCTCGGCGCCGGTCTCGCAGTCCGCCAGGGGCACGCCGTCGATCCGCTGCCCGACCGCGATCGGGTGTCCGTGCGGGCAGGTGGCGGCGTCGCCCACGGCCGCCCGGACGTAGGCCTCGAAGCGGGGGGTCATCGCGTGCTCCAGGTGCTCGGCCTCCTCGTGCACGTCGTCCCAGGGAACCCCGACCACGTCGGTGAGAAAGCGCTCGATCATCCGGTGGCGGCTGACGATCCGCTCCGCGTGCTCGCGTCCGCTCTCGGTGAAGCTGATCGTGCGCTCGGCGTCGCGGCGGACGTAGGCGTCGCGCTGCAGCCGGCCGATCATCTCCGAGACGGTCGGGGCCGAGAGTTGCATCGCGCGGGCGACATTGGCGGCGGTCATCGGCAGTCCCGCCTCGAACAGCCAGAACAGGGTCTGCAGGTACTCCTCCTCGGCTGCCGTCGCGTGGGCTGTCGACACACCAGGATCGTAGCGGCCACCGCCGGGCTGCCTGGCGCGTCGTCGGTGGCTAGGATCGGGCTGGTGACGCTGCCGTTGAAGCCCCCGATCGAGCCTCAGCTCGCCCGCTCCAAGCCCGAGTTGCCGCTCGGACAGCAGTGGGCCTACGAGCCCAAGTACGACGGCTTCCGGGCGATCGCCTTTGTCGACGGGGACGAGTTCATGGTCCAGTCGCGCAGCGGCAAGCCGCTGCTGCGCTACTTCCCGGAGCTGAGGTTTCCGCCCGGCCGCTACGTGATCGACGGCGAGATCGTGATCGATGCCCAGGAGGGAGAGCAGGACTTCGGCGCGCTCCAGAACCGGATCCATCCGGCGGCCTCGCGGATCGCCATGCTCGCCGAGCAGACGCCGGCCCGCTACGTCGCCTTCGACCTGCTGGCCCGCGACGACGAGACGCTGCTGGAGCTGCCGCTGGCCGAGCGCCGCGCTGCGCTGGAGGCGCTGGTCAGCGACCCGATCGGGCTGACCCCGCTGACCCGCGATCGGGACGAGGCCGAACCCTGGCTGCACCGGGGCGAGGGCGTCGTGGCCAAGGACCTCGGGGCCCCGTACCGGCCCGGCGAACGCAAGGGCATGGTCAAGGTCAAGCGGCTGCGCACGATCGACGCCGTGGTCGTCGGCTACCGGCCGGGTAAGGAGGCCGGGACCGTCGGCTCGCTGATCCTCGGCCTCTACGACGAGGCCGGCCAGCTCCACGTGGTGGGGCACTCGTCGGGAATCCGGGCGGCCGAGAAGCGCGCGCTGGTGGGCCAGCTCGAACCCTACGAAACCGGAGACCGCGGCCACGGCGACCCCAGCCGCTGGAAGAACGAGAAGGAGCTCGAATGGATCACCCTGCGCCCCGAGCTCGTCGTCGAAGTCACCTTCGACCATGCCAGCGGCGGGCGCATCCGCCACGGCACGAAGATCCTGCGCTGGCGCACCGACAAGGCGCCGGGGGAGTGCGCCCTGTCCCAGATGACCGCCTAAACGACGACGCCCGACGCGGCCGCGTCGGGCGCCGTCTACGGTGCCCGACGCGTTTGAGCGCCGGGCGACAGCCGATGCTCAGGCCGCTTCGCGGAGGGCTTCCAGCTGCGAGTTGTCGGCCAGTCGCCGCAGCGCCTGGACCTCCAGCTCGCTGGCCTTGGCGGCCGTGATGCCGAGCTCGGAGCCGGTCTGGCGGGCCGTCCGCGGTTCGTCCCCGGTCAGTCCGAACCGCAGCTCGATCACCTTGCGCTCGGGCTCCGGCAGCCGACCGACGATCTCGGCGACCTGCAGATCGCGCTCGCCGGCGGCGACCTCCTCGACGGGATCCGGGCGGTCACTGGGCAGCAGATCGCCGAGCGAGGCTTCGCCGTCGTCGGTGACCGGCTGGTCGAGGCTGGAGAGGTTTCGGCTGAGCTCGCGGATCTCGTAGACCTGCTCCACCGGGAGCTCGGCCACTGTGGCGATCTCCTCGTCGGTGGGCTCACGTCCGAGCTTCGTGTTCAACTCGCTCTCGACCTTGCGGACCTTGACCTGCCGCTGGGCGACGTGCACGGGCAGCCGGATCGTCCGGCCGTGATTCTGCAGTCCCCGCTGGATCGCCTGCCGGATCCACAGCGTCCCATAGGTCGAGAACTTGAATCCCCGGCGCCAGTCGAACTTCTCGACCGCGCGCATCAGACCGAGCATGCCCTCCTGCACCAGGTCCTCGAGCGGTAGCCCGTGGCCTTGGTAGCGCCGGGCCTGCGCGACCACCAGCCGCAGATTCGCCCTGATCATGCGGTCCTTGGCCTCGAGGTCGCCACGCTCGATTCGCTGCGCGAGTTCGACTTCCTCGGCCGCGGTCAGCAGCGGGTGCTTTCGCACCTCGCGGAAGAACAGGTCGAGTGACTCCATCGACGCGCTGGTCACCGTCTCGGTCTGGCGGCGGGTCTCGGTGGCCGTGCCGGTGCCGGTCTGCGCCCGGTGGCGCTGACGGCGATGGGCCTGCGCCTGGGGACGAGTTCGCGTCCCCTCGGCGCCTGTGTGCGCACCGCGTACGCGGCGCTTGGTTTCAGAAGTATTCAGTGCAACTCCGTTGTTCGTTAGTTCGAAGATGATCGAATTATACGTCTCGGCACGGCTTTAGTCAAGCGGCCCAAGCGACCCTTCGCGATCTCTTAGGAAGCTGCCGACGGGGCGTTTCTACCGAGGCTGGAGCTGACGATCCCGGCCGGTCGCCGCCGCGCGGCGCTCGGCCTGGGCCAGCACGCAGCCGAGCAGGCCGGGGAACCGGGACTCGATGTCGAGTCGTCGCAGCGACACGAACCGTTGCACGCCTTCGGCCCGGGTCAGCGTCAATCCGGCATCCCGGAGCACCTTCAGGTGATGGCTGAGCGTCGACTTGGAGACCGACACCTCAATCCGGCCGCAGGAAAGGTCGGGCTGATCGTCCAGCATCCTCACGATTTCCAGTCGGACCGGGTCGCTTAGCGCATACAGCACGCCGGGGAGGCTCAGCTGCTCGGTGGG
>JALYXK010000054.1 GCA_030947145.1 Actinomycetota bacterium | reverse complement strand
CTCGGCAGCAAGGCCGCCAAGAAGCCGAAGTTCAACTTCAAGGGCACGAACAAGAGCGCGGCCTCCTTCCTGCAGGTCTCTCAGGTGCTCGAGAACACGGGCGTCCACGCCTACCTCGGCCAGGCCGCCAACCTCAAGAACCCGGCCTTCCTGACCGCGGCGGGCACGATCCTCACGATCGAAGCCCGTCACGCCAGCGTGATCGGCCTGATCAACAAGGAAAGTGAGAAGGGCATCGCCCCGGACGGGCCGTTCGACAAGCCGTGGACGGCCAACCACGTTCTGAAGGCCGTGAAGGGCACGGGCTTCATCGTCGGCTAACGCAGTTGCCCGGCCGCTCAACGGGGGGCCAGTAGGGTACGGGGCGGGACCGACGGTCGGTCCCGCCCCGTTTTTCTATGCCGGTGGGCCGCCGGGTGATCCGCTGATAGAACTCCGCCGATGAGAGCGGCCGGGCGATGAGCGATCAGGCCGAGCGGGCGGCCCATTTTCTGGCGCTGCATCATGGCGAGTCGCCGCTGCTGCTTCCCAATCCCTGGGACCGGGGCTCGGCCCGGCTGCTGGCCTCGCTGGGGTTTCAGGCCCTGGCCACGACCAGCAGCGGCTTCGCCGCGACGCTCGGTCGGCTGGACGGCTCGGTCTCCCGCGGGGAGGCGGTGGCCCACGCGGCAGAGATCGTGGCGGCGACCGAGCTGCCGGTCACCGTGGACCTGGAGAGCGGGTTCGCCGACGATCCCGCCGGGGTGGCCAGGACGTTCGAGCTGATCCGGGACGCCGGCGTGGCCGGGGCGTCGATCGAGGACTACAGCGGGAGTGAGGACGCGCCGATCTATGGGATCGACCAGGCGGCGGAGCGCGTCGCGGCGGCCGCCGAGGTCGCTCATGCCGGTCCGGCCCGCATGGTCCTGACCGCCCGCTCGGAGAACTACCTCCACGGGGTGGAGGATCTGGACGACACGATCGCCCGCCTGCGGGCCTACCAGGAAGCCGGAGCCGACGTCCTCTATGCCCCGGGCGTCTCGGACCTCGAGGCGATCCGCCAGATGGTCGATTCGGTGGATCGACCGGTCAACGTGCTGGCTCGGCCGGGCCTGCCACCGGTGGCCGAGCTCGCCGCTGTCGGGGTCGCTCGCGTCTCCGTCGGCGGCGCGTTCGCCTTCGCCGCCTTCGCCGCCGTGGTCGACGCGGCGCAGGAGCTCCGGTGCGAGGGCACGTACACGTTCCTGAAGGCCGCGGGCGCCGGCGCGCAGAGCGCCCGGGCGGCGTTCGGAGACTGACGACTGACTACCATCTGGCGTCGTGAGCGTCGTAAAGATCAACGCCATCACCGTCCCCCGGGATCGCCTCGAGGAGTTCGAGCGCCGGTTCGCCGCGCGGGCGGGGCGAGTCGACCAGGCCGACGGCTTTGAGGGCTTCGAGCTGCTCCGCCCCAACGACGAGCGCGAGGTCTGCCTCGTGCTCACCCGGTGGCGCTCCGAGGCCGACTTCAAGGCCTGGATGGCCAGCAGCGACTTCTCCGCGGGTCATTCCCAGCATCGCCAGTCGGGGCCGGTCGGCAGCGCCAGCGAGCTGTGGTCCTTCGACGTGCTCGAACGCCGGGATCCGGTCAGCTGAACTCGGGGGCGCTCCAACCGGGAAAGATGTCGGGCAGACCGTCGCTGACGCGATCGGGAAACTGCGGCGAGCGCTTCTCCAGAAACGAGGTGACTCCCTCGACAGCGTCGGCCGACTGGCCGCGGTGGAACATTCCCCGCGAGTCGGCACGATGCGCGAGCATCGGATGCTCGGCTCCGAGCATCCGCTCGGCGATCTCCCGGGCCAGCGCGCGGGCCGGTGGCCACCCATTCCGTCGCTCGGCTGATGCCGACCACGCGGGGCAGGAACCAACTCGAGCAGGCCTCGGGCACGATTCCGCGCCGCGCGAACACGAAGCCGAGCCGCGCGGTGTCGGCAGCGAGGCGGATGTCCATCGGCAGCGTCATCGTCGCCCCGACGCCGACCGCGGGGCCGTTGATGGCCGCGATCACCGGCTTGGTGGACTCGAACACGCGCAGCGTGAACTGGCCGCCGCCGTCCCGATGGACGCCGGGGTCGGCCTGGCGGCGGCGCTGGTCGAAGGTCTCCCCGCCGCCCCCGAGGTCGGCTCCGGCGCAGAAGCCGCGCCCGGCGCCGGTGACGATGATCACCCGTACCTCGTCATCGGCATCGGCCCGGTCGAACGCCTCGATCAACTCGCGCCCCATCGTCGGGGTCCACGCGTTCAGCCGGTCGGGACGATCGAGCGTGATCGTCAGCACTCCGTCCGTGGTCTCGGTGGTGATCTGCTCGAAGTTCATCGCCCGTGCTGCGAGTGGGCCTCGCCACTCGGACGCCACGCGCGGCCGTCTACGGCGTCGCCTTGGCGTGCTCCTCGTGGCTCGTCGTCTTGGGCTGCTTGTGCGCGGGATGGTGATGCTTGGCCGGGTGGTGCTTGTGTGGGTGCTTGTGCTTCTTCGGCTTGTGCGCGGGCATGTGCGCCGCCCCGGCCAGGATCGCCTCGCGGATCCGGACGTAGGTCCCGCAGCGACAGACGTTGCGGATCTGGTCGAGCTCGGCTTCGGTGATCTTCTTTCCCTTGGCTCGAAGCTCCTCCACCATCGCGACCGCCGTCATGATCTGCCCCGGCTGGCAGTAGCCGCATTGGCCGACGTCGTAGTCGATCCAGGCCTGCTGCATCGGGTGGAGCGGCTTGTGGACGGTGGCCGGCAGTCCCTCGATCGTGACGATCTTGTCGCTCGGCTTGATCTGTGAGATCGGGACCGAGCAGGGATGGAAGGCCTTACCGTTGATGTGACTGGTGCACGCCTTGCACACGTTCAGACCACAGCCGTACTTGGGTCCGTGGATGCCCAGCAGGTCGCGGCACCCACAGCACACGAACGTTGCCCGCACAGTTGACGTGCACCCGCTTGCCGTTGAGGATGAAGGTGTGTTAGGGCACGGTTAGCTCCTGATTCCGTCCAGCTTTAGCCCATTGGTGGGCGACTCGGGCAACGGGGGAATTTGCGGGATCGGTTTGAACGTGATCGGGTCGTTGTGGTTGATGGGGAAGGTGGTCGGCACCGTGCCGGTGGCCCGGGCGTAGGCGCAGGCCACCGCCGCCATCGACGGGGCGACGCCGAGCTCGCCGGCGCCGCCCGGCTGCCCGGTCGTGCAGGTAATGCCCATTCTGGAGATGGAGGCTGTAGGTCAGCGCCTGCGCGATCCCGTCCGAGAGCCCGCCAATCATCTGCGCTTCGAGCCCAAGCGGGTTGATGGGCAGCCCGACATCGACGGCCATCACCGCCTTGGTCACGCGGGGCCCGGTGAAGGCTTCCTTGATCTTGCGGTTGACCGTGGCCGGCCGGCAGTCGATCTCCACCAGGCAGGCACCGCGGCTCTTGTACTCGTTGTGGATGGCAATGCCCTGAGCGGTTCCGGGCGGCATCGGCCGTCCCCATTTGCCGACGCTGGCCACCTTGTCCAGCACGGCCAACAACCGCTTGTCGCGGATGAACGAGCGCCGGAACTGGTATGCAGACATCGGGGCTGTAGATGTTGCGCACGCTGCCGGTGTTGAACGTGTTGTACTGGTAGATCTCGTTCAGCAGCTGAGTGACCAGGCCGAAGTTGTAGGGCACGTTCTGAGTCAGGGTGAATACCGCCTCGGAATAGCCGGTGAAGTTCGCCCCGGGCAGCGTCGCGGCCATCGCGCTGAGGATCTCGCCGAATCCCATGGTGAAGTCCGTGGCCACGGACGTATGGCGCTGGTCATAGGCCAGGACGTTCTTGCCGGAGTAGGAGATCCGCACCCGCGAAGTGCACATCGGGTGCACCCGGCCCTGGCGGAAGTTGTCGGTGCGATGCCACATCAGCTTGACCGGCTTACCGAGCTGCTGAGAGATCGCGGCGGCCTCGAACGCGGCATCGCAGAACAGGTGCCGGCCGAACGAGCCGCCGCCCTGGGTGACATGTACGGTGACCTGGTTCTGGGGCAGCTTGAGCATCCCGGCGATCTGCTCCGCGGACCAGATCGGCGACTTCAGGCTCGACCAGATCTCGGCCTTGCCGGAGCGGACATCGGCCACCGCACAATTCGTCTCGAGGGGATCGCCCGCCCGGAAGTGGAACGTGAACACCTCCTCAACCGTCTTGGCCGTTGGGAGCGGCGGGCTCAACGGCAGCTCGGCCTGCTTCAGGTCCGACAGCACGCTGGCGTCGGACTTGCCGTCCACCGATCCGGGCCCCCAGTTGACCTTCAACGCGTCGATCGCGTCGATGCACTGACCGAAGGTTGCCCCGCGGACCGCCACGCCACCGGCGACCAGGGCCGTGTGCGGGATGATCGCCACATCGGTGATGCCGGGCAACGCCTTGACCTGCGCCATGTTCTTGACACCGAGCGCTTTGCCGTTGATGGTCGGCGGCCGGCAGACCATCGTGGGCAGGGCGCCGGGAACCTCGAGATCCATGGCGAACACCTTGCGGCCCGTGACGATCTCGTGCGCGTCGACCCGGATCTACGGCGTGCCCACCAGCTTGAACTGCGAGGCCGGCTTCAGGATGACGTGCACGGATCGGTTCTTGGTGACGGCCGCGCGCTTGGCCAGCGACGCGAGCGTCGCCGAGACGCCGCTCGGGGCCGCATAGACCCCCTTGCTCACCCGGAGCAGGGAGGGGTCGACGCCGAGCACGTCGGCGGCGGTATGCGCGAGGTGGGTGCGGGCCGTGGCGGCGGCCACCCGGACCGGCGTGAAAATCGAGTGCATCGAGTTCGAGCCACCGGTGAATTGGTTGAACACCAGCTTCGGGTCGGCGTCGGCGAGGGTGACGTTGACCTGGCTCAGGGGGATGTCCATCTCGTCGGCGATCGTCATCGCCACGGCCGTGGTGATCCCCTGCCCGACCTCGGCCCGCGGCAGCGCGAACGAAACGGTGCCGTCCGGGTTCACCACGACGGTGATCAGGTTCGCGGTGAGTAGCGTCGAGTCGGTGAGCAGGTCCGAAAGGTCGTAGAGATCGACCGGCTGAATCGTGGGGATCGCTGCGGCCGCGGGCTCGACGGCGAATTGCGCCGCCGCGACGATCGTCGGACCGGCAAGGAGATATCCCAGGAACCGCCGCCGCGAGACCCCATCGGCATGTCCGTCGGAACCGGACGCGTCCTCGGGCTCGTCCAGCCCGGACCGGCGCAAGAACTTGTCCATATCGATCCTCCCTCGGAGGCGCTTCCCTGCGAAGCGCCTGGCTACCTGGCCAGCACACGGTATCCGGCCCGGCCACCCGAGTCCAGGAAGAACCGGAGCCACGGCTACCGAGCCGGTATCCCCGGAGTGTTTCCTCGGAACAGCACGACCAAACGCGAGCTCCGGAACCGTTGTCTGTCTAGCGCTTCGACGGCAGGCGGAAGAGGCCGCCCGAGCGGATGGACAGGTGGTCGAAGGGGAAGTCCTCGGCCGAGAGGCGGCCGGCCAGATGGGCGCTGGCGTTGCTCGGCTCGGGGCTGGGCAGGCCATTGTTCAGATGGACGGAGAACCATCGGCCGGCCAGCAGTCGCCCGCCGCTGGCCAACCTCACGCGGAGGATTCCGCTCTCCGAGAGGACCCCGCCGCCGCCGAGGGTGTGGTAACCGACGAAATTTCCCAGCGAGTAGGCGATCAGGCGCCGGTGGTAGTACTCGATCCCCCGGACCACGTGTGGGCCCGAACCGACCACGATCGAGGCGCCGGCGTTGATCACCGCGTGCGCGAACGCGCGCGGGTTGCCGCGGTTCTCGCCCAGGAAGAACTCCGAGCCGCCCGGCACGTGCAGCGCCCCGGCCCCCTCGGCGCCGGCGTGGATGATCACCACGACCAGCGAGGCCCGGGTCCCGGCGCGGCGCACCAGCGCCTGCGCGGCCGGGATGTCAAGCAGGTTGGTGGTCGACGCATAGGGGGCGAAGCCGATGAACGCAACCCGCGTCCCGCCGGTCCTCATCACGGTGATCTCGCCCGGCAAACCGGTGTGGGCCACTCCCGCCCGATCCAGCGCCGCGACCGTCTGGTTACGTCCGGAGGTGCCGTAATCGAGCGAGTGATTGTTGGCCTGGTTGACCAGATCGAAGCCGAGGCCGCGCAGCTGGCCGGCGGTCGCCGCCGGCGCCTGGAAGGCGAAGCAGTTTCCGCCGCCGATCCCGCCGCACTTCGACGCCCCGCCGACCGACAGCGTCCCCTCGAGGTTGCCGATTGTTATCGAGGCGTTGGTGGCCAGTCCGCGACCTGCCCGCGGCCGAGGCCGTCCCGGGGAGGCCGAGCGCGATCAGCGCGAGGGCCATAGCGGTCGTGCCCCAGCAGGAAATCAGTCCACCACCCGCCGGGCGACGAGC
>JALYXK010000040.1 GCA_030947145.1 Actinomycetota bacterium | reverse complement strand
CTGCGCGCCGCCGAGCCGAGCACGCGCGTGCTGCTGTTCTCCGGCGCGGGGGCGATCTCCCCGAACGCCGCCCGCGCGGCCGGCGCGTCCGGCTTCGCCTACAAGGACTGGCCGGCGGCCAAGATTGCCCGCGCGGTTCAGCTCGTCGGTCTGGGCAGGACGGTGTTCGAGCGCCAGGAGCCCCAGGGCGCGCTCGGCCTGTCGGACCGCGAGCGCGACGTGCTCGAGCTGATGGCCGCCGGCTCGACCAACCCCGAGATCGCCGAGGCGCTGCATTTATCGAGGCACACCGTCAAGGAGCACACCAGCGCGGTCTTCCGCAAGCTCGGGGTCCGCAACCGGACCGAAGCCGTGCAGCGGGCGCAGCGGCTCGGCCTCACCTCGTGATCGGCCACAAACTTGAGTGACTAGGGTGTCGCGGATGGAACTACGCACGCTGGGAACCACCGGAGTCAGGGTCAGCCCGCTGTGCCTCGGGGCGATGATGTTCGGCGCCTGGGGCAACCCGGATCACGACGACTCGATCCGGATCATCCACCGCGCCCTCGACGCCGGGATCAACTTCATCGATACCGCCGACGTCTACTCACGCGGCGAGTCTGAGGAGATCGTGGGTAAGGCGCTGGCCGGCGGCCGACGCGACAACGTGGTGCTGGCCACCAAGGTCCACGGCACTATGAGCGATGACCCCAACGAGTTCGGCAACTCGCGTCGTTGGATCGTCAAGGAGGTCGAGAACAGCCTGCGGCGGCTGGGCACCGACTGGATCGATCTCTACCAGATCCACCGCCCCGAGCTGGACACCGACATCGACGAGACGCTCGGGGCCCTGACCGATCTGGTCCGGGCGGGCAAGGTCCGCTACATCGGCTCCTCGACGTTCCCGGCCAGCCAGATCGTCGAGGCGCAGTGGGTCGCCCAGCGCCGTGGGCGCGAGCGGTTCGTCTGCGAGCAGCCGCCGTATTCGATCTTGGTCCGAGCGGTCGAGGCGGACGTGCTCCCGACCTGCCGGCGCTACGGGATGGGCGTGATCCCCTGGAGTCCGCTGGCCGGCGGCTGGCTGTCCGGCCGCTACCGCCAGGACGCCGAGGTCCCGGCCTCCCGGCGAGCCGAGCGGATCCCCGGCCGCTATGACCTCTCGCTCCCGGAAAATCAGCTGAAGCTCGAGAAGGCCGACGCGCTGGCCAGGCTCGCGGAGGAGGCGGGGATCACCCTGATCGAGATGGCGCTGGCCTTTGTGCTCCGTCACCCGGCCGTGACCGCCGCGATCATCGGCCCGCGGACGCTGGAGCATCTGGAGTCGCAGCTGACCGCGGCCGATGTCGGGCTCTCCGACGAAGTGCTCGACAAGATCGACGAGATCGTCCCGCCGGGCGTCAACGTCAACTCGGTCGACGGCGGCTGGCCCAACCCCGGTCTGGGGCCGGCCGCCCGCCGCCGCTGAGCGGGTGCTTGGGGTCGCGGGTTGAATAATTCAACCCGCGGCCCCAACCAGCGGGGCTAAGGGGCGGCGGGCACCACGATCAGCGGGCCGTCGGCGGAGCGCAGGTCCTCGGTGTCGAAGCTCGGCTCGGCGAACTGCTCGACGTCGTCGTAGCGCGCGAGGAACTTGTCCGCCGGGTCGAGGAAGCCGATGCGCGGGGTGCGGTAGTGCATGGGCACGACCCAGCGCGGCGAGAGCTCGTGCACGATCTCGCAGGCGCCGTCGGGACCGATCGTGGGTCCGCCGCCGACCGGGACGAACAGCAGGTCGACGTTCTCGATCGCCTCGCGCTGCTGGGGGCGCAGTGCCGATTGCCCGAAGTCGCCGAAGTGAGCGACTCGGATGCCGTCGAAGCAGAACACGAAGATCGTGTTCGCCCCGCGCTGCGTGCCGGCGACTTCGTCGTGCTCGGAGGCGATGCCGATGACCTCGCCGCCCGGCGCCTCGTGCGTGCCGGCGCTGGAGCGCAGGATCGTGGGATCGCCGCCGATCACCTCGACGGCGTTGTGATCGAGGTGCTCGTGGGTGACCAGCAATAGGCGGCGCTGACGCCGTCGATCGCCGGGTAATCCCATTGCAGCCCGCGTGAGGCCGCCGGGCTCATGTCGCCGAAGGGGTCGATGAAAACCGTCTGGTCCTCCGCGCTGGGGCGAAACGCCGATTGTCCTACCAGTCCACGCGCATGAGATCCACCAGTTCGTCGTAGGCATCCGCCGGGGTCAAGCCCCGACCTCGACGCCTAACGTTAGATTGCGGGCCTTAGATCCTCCTCGGAAGGGACATGCCGATGCCAGACCGTGCCGCCATCGTCACCGGAGCCTCTCGCGGCATCGGGCTCGCGATCGCGCAAGCCCTGGGCGAGGACGGTTACGCCCTCACCATCTCCGCGCGCAAGCCGGACGGGCTCGCCGCCACCGCCGATGCCCTCAAGGCCAAGGGGTTCGAGGTGGAGGCGCTGGCCGCGAACCTCAACGACGAGGCGGCGATCCGCGCGGTCGTGGATCTGCACCGCGAGCGCTACGGTCGGCTCGACGTGCTGGTCAACAGCGGCGGGCTGGGCGTCGGCGCCGCCGCCGGCGAGCATCAGACCAAGTTCATCGACATGCAGTTCGACGTCAACGCGCGGGCGATCATCCTCTTCTACCGGGAGTGTCTGGAGATGCTGCGGGCGGCCGGCGCCGAGCACCGGAGCGCGCTGGTGGTGAACCTGGCCTCGATCGCCGGCAAGTCGCCGGCGGCCTGGCTATCGGTGTACTCGGCCACCAAGGCGGCGGTGATCGCCTACACGCAGGCGATGAACAAAGAGCTCAACGGCGAGGGCATCAAGTCGGTGGCGCTGTGCCCGGGGTTCGTCGATACCGACATGACCGAGTTCGTCAGGTCCTCGGTGCCGGCGGAGGAGATGCTGCGCCCCGAGGACATCGCCGAGGCGGTGCGCTTCGTGTTGCGGCTCTCCCCGGCGGCGGTGATTCCCGAGATCGTCTTCCAGCGCCCAGGCGAGACGATCTGACTCGAGGCCAGCGGCCGGAGCCGCGGTCCGGGCCGCGTGCCAGAGTTGGCGCGGTCAGATGCCCGATCCGCTTGGCTTCGATCCGATCGAGGAGGCCGGCCGCCAGTGGCGCAAGCGCTGGGGTGAGGCGCCCCTGCCGCCGATGATGGCGGTGACCTCGGTGATGCGGGTACAGCAGGTCTGGCTGGCGCGGCTCAACGAGGCGCTCGAGCCATTCGGGTTGACCTTCGCCCGCTACGAGGCGCTGATGCTCTTGTACTTCACCCGGACCGGGTCACTGCCACTGGGCAAGATGGGAGCCCGGCTCCAGGTGCATCCGACCAGCGTCACCAACATCGTCGACGGGTTGGAGAAGCGCGCCTACGCGGCCCGGAGCCCGCATCCGAGCGACCGCCGGACCACGCTGGCCACGATCAGCGCTGCCGGTCGCGAAGTCGCCGACGCCGCGACGCAGGCGCTGCACGCGATCAGTTTCGGCACGCCGCCGCTGGGGAAGGCGGAACTTACGGCGCTGACCGAGCTGCTGCGCCCCGCGCGCGAGTCGGCCGGCGACTTCACCGCGGAATAGTTTGACTTCCTACTATCTGAGCCCCTATCGTTAGCAGAGTCATGGCCGTCACCGAGAAGCTGGGCGGGCGAGTGCCCGCCTCCGAGGAGCAATGGCGCGAGGCCTACGGGCTGACCCCCGAGCGGGACGCTCCCTTCAGCACCCTCTCCGGCGAGCCTATCCGGCCGCTCTATACCGAGCGCGACCTGCCGTTGCCGACCGAGGACGCGATCGGTATGCCGGGCCAGTTCCCCTACACCCGCGGGGTATACCCGTCGATGTACCGCGGCCGGTTGTGGACGATGCGTCAGTTCGCCGGATTCGGCACCGCCGAGGAGACCAATCAGCGCTTCCACTACCTGCTCGAGCACGGTCAGACCGGCCTGTCGACGGCGTTCGACATGCCCTCGCTGATGGGCTACGACTCCGATCACCATCGGTCCGTCGGCGAGGTGGGACGCGAGGGTGTGGCGATCGACACCGTGAGCGACATGGAGACGCTGTTCGACGGGATCCCGCTCGGCGAGGTGACGGTATCGATGACGATCAACGCCCCGGCGGCGATCATGCTGGCGTTCTACGTGGTGGCCGCCGAGCGCCAGGGCGTCTCGCCCGAGAATCTCGGCGGCACGATCCAGACCGACATCCTCAAGGAGTACATCGCCCAGAAGGAGTGGTGCTTCCCGGTCGACCCGGCGATGCGCCTGGTCACGGACATGGTG
>JALYXK010000032.1 GCA_030947145.1 Actinomycetota bacterium | reverse complement strand
GGCGGGGCCTGGCTCGCTCGCGCCGATCCGGGCGGGGTGGGCATCGCCGGCGGATGGTGGCGCGACGCCGCCTCGACGACCGGGTGGAGCCCGACCACCGTCCCGAACGCCTACAACGCCGGTGTCCTGACCTCCGCGAGCATGACCGGGTCGAACGGCTGGTACCGCCGCGACTTCACCCTCCCCAAGTCCGCCTTCGCCGCTTACGTCCCCCGCGCCTTCCGGTCCTGGGTCCTGCGGTTCGAGTCGGTCAACTACCGAGCCGTGATCTGGCTGAACGGACGCCAGCTCGGCACCCACGCCGGCGCTTATCTGCCGTTCGAGTTCGATCTGCACGGCCTGCGGGCCGGCGTCAACCGGCTGGTCGTCCGCGTCGACGATCACCGCGTGGCCACCGATCTGCCGCGCGGTCCCGGCGGCGGGTGGTGGAATTACGGGGGGATTCTGCAGGAGGTCTATCTGCGCCCGGTCCAGCGGGCCGACATCGGCCAGGTGCAGATCCGCCCCGTGCTCCCCTGCCCGACGTGCGCGGCGACGGTCCAGGAGCAGGTGCGGGTCCGCAACATCTCCTCCCAGCCGCAGGCCGTGTCGCTGCGGGGCACCTACGGGCACGCGAGCCTGGCGTTCGGCGCAAAGACGATCGCGTCCGATTCGACCTGGACGGCCAGCGCTCAGGTCCGGATCGCCCGCCCGCATCTCTGGTCGATCGACGATCCGCATCTCTACGCAGCCCGGCTGACGCTCTCGGATGCCTCGGGTCGGCCCCTGGCCAGATATTTCGACTACAGCGGCGTGCGCAGCATCGCCGTGGGCGGGGATGGACGGCTCCGGCTCAACGGTCGGTTGCTGGACCTCCGCGGATTCGCCATACACGAGCAGACCCTCACCACGGGGGCGGCGCTCAGCCCTCAGCAACTCGCCAAGATCGTCGGGTGGGTCAGAGCGCTCGGCGGCCGCGTGCTCCGGGCCCACTATCCGCTGGATCCACAGATCGAGGAGATGGCGGACCGCTACGGAATCCTGATCTGGTCCGAGATCCCGGTCTACCAGACCGCTCCCCGGTACCTGAGTCAGCCGGCGTGGCTCAGCCACGCCTACTCCGTTCTACGCCAGAACATTCTCGAGAACCAGAATCATCCCTCGGTGATGCTGTGGAGCATCGCCAACGAGCTCCGCACGCCGCCGGACGCCGCCCAGGCTCGATATGTCGCGGGCGCCGTGGCCCTGGCCAAGCAGCTCGACCCAACCCGGCCGGTCGGCATGGCGATCCCCGACTTCCCCGGCATCGGCTGCCAGGCCGCCTACGCCCGGCTCGACGTACTCGGGTTCAACAACTACTTCGGCTGGTTCAACGCCGGCGGCGGAGGCACCGACGACCGCGACGGACTCGGCCCCTTCCTGGACGAGTTTCGGGCCTGCTACCCGAAAAAGGCGCTGTTCGTCACCGAGTGGGGCGTCGACGCGAACCGTCCCGGCCCGGTCGACCAGCGCGGTACCTACGCCTTTCAGACGGACACCGACGTCTTTGACCTCGAGGTCTACGCCTCCAAGCCCTGGCTGTCGGGGACCACCTACTTCACCATGCAGGACTTCGCGGCCCGGCCGGGCTGGGCGGGCGGGAATCCCCTGGGCAATCCGCCTTTCGTCCAGAAGGGCCTGATCGATATGTACGGCAATTTCAAGCCCGCCTTCGCCGCCGTGGCCGCGATCGACAAGGCGACGGTCCAGATCGCCCCCCGGCGCGGCTTGAACTAGCCAGGCGCGTCGGGGAGACCGCGCCCCGTCCGTCCGGCGGCTACGGTCGCCGAGCGCAAACGCGCGGCCAGGTCCTGGGTCAGCGCTCCTGGCTGCAGTCGCCAGCTCCAGTTGCCCTCCTCCTGCCCGGGGGTGTTCATCCGGGCGAAGGCGCCGAGACCGAGCAGGTCCTGAGCCGGCACGATCGACAGCTGGCAGGGAGAGCGCAGCGCCAACTCCAGCATCGCCCAGTGCGACGAATCGGCCTCGATCCCGGCCTTGGCGAAGGCCAGTTGCGCCTGGGCTCGCTCGGTTGGCGCGGCCTCATGCCACCACTGGGCGGTGGTGGGGTTGTCGTGGGTTCCGGTGTAGATCACGCGGTTGCGCCGAATCGAGGAGATCGGCTGGGGATTGGTCATGTTCTGGCTGAAGGCGAACTGCAGGATGACCATCCCCGGCAGCCGGAGGTCGTCGCGGAGCCGCTGCACCGGCTCGGTGATCACGCCCAGGTCCTCGGCGATCAGCGGCAGGTCGCCCAGCGCTCTGTGGGCGGCCTCGAACACCTCTCGACCGGGCGCGCGGTGCCAACTCCCGACCCGAGCCGTGCGGTTGCGCTTGGCCACCGCCCAGTAGGCCACGAAGGCTCGGAAATGGTCGATCCGACTGAGGTCGACCAGCTCGAAGGTGCGACGCAGGCGCTCGATCCACCACCGATAGCCGGTGGCTCGCATGGTTTCCCAGTCGTAAATCGGGTTGCCCCAGAGCTGGCCGCTCGCGCTCCAGTCATCAGGCGGTACGCCGGCCACCAGGCCGTCCTGGAAGAGCTCGGGATTTGCCATGTGGTCCGCCCCACCCGGCGCGACGTAGATCGGGATGTCCCCGAGCAGGCGCACGCCGCGCTGCGCGGCATAGGCGCGCAGGCCCTGCCATTCGCGCTGGAAGCGGACCTGATCGGCGAGCGCTCCCCCGCCCGCGAAGGCCGCCCACCCCCCGCTCCAGAACGGGTGGGAGGCGACGAACGCCTCGATCTCTGCGGCCGACACCGGCGCGTCGGGATCCGCGAGCAATCCGGGCCAGCCGGCGAACGCCGAGGCGGCGCGATACGGCGAGCCTGACTCGTCGGGAGGCCCCACGGGGAGGATCTGCCACCACGACTGGCCGGCTTGGGCCAGCCAGTCGACGAACCGGAAGGCCTGTTCGCCCAGCCGCCCCCCGGGCAGCGAGGTGGGGTGCAGCAGAACGCCGCTTGATCGGGGGGTGAACACCCGTCCGGGCTACCCCGTGCCCGGACGCGGGAAGCATCGCCGCCGGGGTTGCCGGAAGCATCGCCGCCGGGGGGTTGCCGGAAGCATCGTCCGGGTAAAGCCCACGCCAATGCGAGCCACCTACCGTCTTCAGCTGACCCCGGAGTTCGGCTTCGGCGCCGCGCGGGAGCTGGTGCCCTACTTGGCCGAGCTGGGCATCAGCCACATCTACTGCTCCCCGATCATGCAGGCTCGCCCGGGCTCCGAACACGGCTACGACGTCGTCGATCCGACTGTCGTCTCGCCCGAGCTGGGCGGCGAGGACGGGTTTCGCGCGCTCGTGCAGACGGCCCGGGGGGCCGGTCTCGGCGTGATCGTCGACTTCGTGCCCAATCACATGGCCACCGCGGAGGAGAATCCCTACTGGCGGGACCCGGAACGCCGGCCGAGGTTCTTCGACGTCGACCCGGAGACCGGCTGGCACCGGCGTTTCTTCACGATCGACGACCTCGCCGGTGTTCGCGTCGAAGATCCGGAGGTCTTCGAGGAAACCCACCGCAAGGTCCTCCAGCTCGTGGATGAGGGCCTGATCGATGGCCTGCGCATCGACCATCCCGACGGCCTGGTCGACCCGGCGACCTACCTGCAGCGGCTGACCGACCGGGGCGTCAAGCTGATCTGGGTGGAGAAGATCATCGAGGCCGGCGAGCAGCTTCGCGACTGGCCGGTGCAGGGCACGACCGGCTATGAGTTCGCCAACGATGTCACTGCGCTGTTCGTCGACCCGGGCGCCGAGCCCGCCCTCACCGATTTCTACCGGGCGCTCACCGGCGAGCAGCGCTCGTTCTCCGAGGTCGCTGCCGAAGCCAAGCTCGAGCAGGCCAGGACCGCCTTCGTGCCCGAACTGGAGAAGCTCCGCGGGCTCTACGACCATCCCCAGCTGGAGCAGGCCACCGCGTCCCTGCACGTGTACCGCAGCTACGTGATCCCGGGCGAAGGGGTGGTCACCGCAGAGGACCGCGAGGTGCTGGGCGCCCTTCCCGGCGAGCTGCAGCGGGTGCTGCTGTTGGAGGAGCCCGGTCACGACGAGTTCGTCACCCGCTTTCAGCAGACGACCGGACCGGTGATGGCGAAGGGCGTTGAGGACACCGCCTTCTACCGCTACCTGCGGCTGACCGCGCTCAACGAGGTCGGGGGCGATCCGGGCCGCTTCGCGCTGGACGTCGAGACGTTCCACCGCGCCAATCAGACTCGGGCCACCCGGTTTCCCCAGCACCTGCTGGCTTCGCAGACGCACGACACCAAGCGCAGCGGCGACGTCCGCGCGCGGATCGCTGCGCTCAGCTACTTCGCCGCCGAATGGACGGAGCGGGTTTGCCGCTGGCGCGAGACCAACCGGTTGTTGCGCAGCGGGGACGGCCCGGACGCCAACGAGGAATATCTGATCTATCAGACCCTGATCGGCGCTTGGCCGATCGAGCCCGAGCGCCTGCGCGACTACCTGGAGAAGGCGCTGCGCGAGGCCAAGGTGAATACCAATTGGGACGAGCCCGATCTCGAGTGGGAACGCTCGGTCCAGGCGTTCGCCGCGGCGCTGTTTGATCACCAGCCGTTCCTGGAGACCTTCGAGCCGTTGCTGCGGAAAGTGGTAACCGCGGGCCAGAGCGCCGCGCTCGGCGCGCTGCTGCTGCGCCTTACCTCCCCGGGGGTGCCCGACATCTACCAGGGCGACGAGCTGTGGGCGCTCAACCTGGTCGATCCCGACAACCGGCGAGCCGTGGACTGGAAGGCCCGCCGCCGCGGGCTCGAGCAGCTTGGCGCCGGGCGACCCCCCGAGCCGGGGCAGCAAAAGCTGGCCGTGATCCGTGACGCGCTGGCGTTGCGCCGCCGCCGGCCCGAAGCCTTCGCGGGTGGCTACACGCCGCTCCCCGCCGACTCCGACGTCTGCGCCTTCACCCGCGGCGACGACGTGGCCGTGGTGGTGGGCCTCGGGCCGAACGCAGACATCGCCAGCGCAGAGCTGCCCGCAGGCGAGTGGCACGAGCTGCTCACCGATCAGGTAGCGCTCGGGTCGCTCCGCCTGCTCGAGCGCGGCTGATTACCGCGCCGCGACGCCTGTACAGTACGTTCAGGTTTTCCTCAACAAGCCTAACGGGTAGGGCTCGGGGAACAAGCGATTTGGATAAAGGAGCCTGGCATGTCAACGATCGAGGAGTCCATCGAAGTCCGCAGCCCCCTGCGAGCCGTGTATGACCAGTGGACGCAGTTTGAGGAGTTCCCGAAATTCATGGAGGGCGTCGCCGAGGTCCGCCAGATCGACGATACGCATCTGCACTGGGTCGCCGAATTCGGCGGCCAGCGCCACGAGTGGGACGCCGAGGTGACCGAGCAGAAGCCCGACGCGCGGGTGGCCTGGAAGAACACCGACGGCAAGGACAACGCCGGCGTGGTGACCTTCCACCGGATCGACGACGACAAGACCCGGGTGATGGTGCAGATGGACTTCGTGCCTGAGGGCATCGTCGAGAAGCTCGGAAGTCTCATCGGCGCGGCCGATCGGCGCGTCAGGGGCGACCTCGAGCGGTTCCGGGAGCTCGTCGAGAACGCAGCCGGCCAGCCCAACGGCTGGCGCGAGGAGATCAAGCGTCCCGACCAGCAGTGACCCGTCATGAACGCAGCGGCGACGAACCAGAGCCTTCGATGAACGAAGTGGCGGCGGCGGGGCACGGGCTGTTGATCCAGCGCCGGGCTGATTCCCAGGGCGTGGTGCTGTTCCTCAGCGGAGAGCTGGACCTCGCCACCGCCCCCGGACTCGATCGCGAGCTTCGCGCCGCCGGCGAAGCTCACCCCGGTCGCCTGCTCGTCGATCTCCGCGGGTTGCAGTTCATCGACAGCGTCGGGCTCGGCTCGATCATCCGAGCTCAGCAATTCGCCACCGCCGGCGACCACGTGCTCTCCCTCCGCCGCGGCCCCGCCCAGGTGCAGCGGCTGTTCGACCTGGTGGGGCTCAGCGACCGGTTCAAGTTCGAGGACTAGCCCCGGCGCTGGCGCCGCGGTCTGGCGGCGGGCCCCCGGTCCCCGGGGCGGCTTGTCACGCGCCCGGCGGCTTGTCCCCACACCCCCGGGCGGCTTGTCACACAATTGACGCAGCGCGCGACCCACGCGTCACGTTTTTCCTGTCAACGTCGCCCCATGCCAGACGTTCCTGACTTTCCGGATCGCGACGGACCAAAAAGTCAGGCACGGGGACACAATTTGGCGCGGCTGGCCGCTCGACAGCATGGGGTCGTCGCTCGTCGCCAGCTTCGGGGTCTGGGATACACCGACGCGCAGATCAAAAGGGCCGTGCAGCTTGGTCTCCTGCTCCGCGTCCATCGAGGGGTGTACGCCGTCGGCCACGCTCGGCTCACCCAGAAAGGGCGATGGATGGCGGCGGTGCTGGCGTGCGGCCCAAATGCCGTTCTCAGTCACCGCGCGGCAGCGGCCCTGTCGGAGCTGCGCCCGATTCCGTCCGGACCCATCGACGTGACCGTGCCGGCGACCGGACGCCGCCGGCGCCAGGGGATCCGCGTGCATGTGAGCACCGGACTGGCGCGGCAGGATGTCCGGGTGATCGACGGCATCCCCGTTACCGCTGTCCCCCGCCTGCTCTTGGATCTCGCCGAAACCGTTCATCGCCAGCAGTTACGGTTAGCGATCGAGGCGGCCCAGCGACGAGACCTACTCGATCGCCGCGCGATCGAGTCCACCCTCGCTCGCAGTCAAGGTCGTCGCGGAATCAAGCCCCTGCTCTCCGCCCTCGAAGAAATCGCTCGCCGTGGCGAGGCGCCGTGGACGCAGTCCGAGAACGAGAACCGGATGCTCGCGCTGATCCGTGAGGCAGGGCTGCCCGAGCCGTCGGCCAACGTGATGGTCGCCGGATTCCTGGTCGATCTACATTGGCCGCGAGAGCGCGTCGTGGTGGAGGTCGACAGCTGGACATTTCACAAGACCCCGGCGAAGTTCGAATCGGACCGGCGGCAGGACGCGAAGCTGCAACGCACCGGCGAGGCCGTAATCAGAGCGACGGCCGACCGCATCCACTATGAGCCACGCGAGTTGATCGACGACATTGCCGGCTTGCTGGCCTCGCGCCGACGAGATGCCGCCGGGTCCCAGTAAAGCCCGCGGCTGAAGCACTAAGGCACAGTCGGCGCCAGGTAAGGGGCCACCGTCGTGATCCGGCTCCTTTTGCCCGATGTGCAGCCGGCGTCTTACGCGCATGATGTAGCTATCACCAGCCAGAAGGAGCGCATCATGACCAGCTCGATAACCCAACTTGTCGCCCGCGAACTCACCGACGACCTACGCCGAGCCTCCGGGCGAGCCCGCCTAACCGCAGGCCACTCGACCGAGGCCAAGCTGCCGGCCATCGAGCTGCGGCTGGCCCACGTCGCCGAGGCGCATGCGCTGACCCGGCTGGCCGCGCTGGATGACGCTCCCGAACTCGAAGGGCCCGTCCTGCTCGCGCTGATCGACGGCGAGGCCCAAGCGGGGCTGTCGCTGCACGACGGTCGCGTCGTCGCCAACCCATTCGTCCGCACGGGCGAGGCGGTCGCGCTCCTGCGTGTCCGGGCCGCGGCTCTGCCCGACGCTCAGACGCCAGGCCACCGGCTATCGGGCATTGCGGCACGGTTCGCCGCCCGTTTCGCCGCCGATCGCGGCCTAGGCCGCGAGACGACGAGCGGGCTCGCGCATCGTGGGATCGTCTA